>CAZHXQ010000039.1:0-17264 GCA_964536465.1 uncultured Anaerolineaceae bacterium | reverse complement strand
ATGAGATGTTCGTTAAATTGTCAAAGGAGTCATCATCAATGAGTGTTAAACCAACCACAGTGACCAAAGAAGGAAAAGAGATCTTCAACATCTCGTGGCATGCTATCGGGCAGGAAGAAGTGCTAGAGAGCCTGGAAGTGCCCGTTGAGACTGGTTTGAGTGATGCCGAGGTGAAAGAAAGACTGGATGAGTTCGGCTACAACGAACTGGAGGAACAACCCGGTAGAACGTTCTGGGAAAAGTTGTGGGAGCAAATCAACAGCTTCGTAATCTGGCTTCTGATTGCCGCAGCGGTGATCTCTGCCCTTCTGGGGGATTGGGTGGAAGCCGGCGCAATCCTTCTGATTGTGGTCCTGAACGCCATTATGGGAATTGTCCAGGAATCAAGAGCGGAAGCTTCGCTGGCAGCACTTAAAAAGATGGCTGCTCCTGAAGCACAGGTTCTACGAGGTGGTCACCGCATCATGGTGCCCTCGCGTGAGCTTGTGCCGGGGGATATCGTTTTTATCGAGGCAGGTAATTTTATCCCGGCAGATATCCGCCTGCTTGAAGCGGTTAACCTGAGCATCGATGAAGCCTCGCTGACCGGTGAAAGCATGCCGGCCAAGAAAGACGCTGGCGGCAACCTGCAAGAAGACATTCCCCTGGGAGACCGGGAAAACAGTGCCTTCTCTGGCACCACGGTCAGCTATGGCCGTGGTAAAGGCATTGTCACCAGCACAGGGATGCACACCCAGCTGGGATTGATAGCCACTATGCTCCAATCAGTTGAACAAGAGCAGACACCCCTGCAGAAACGCCTGGATGACTTAGGTAAGACGCTGGGCATCGCGGCGCTGATTGTCTGTGGGTTGGTTTTTGTCATCGGCGTGGGTCGCTTGCTGACACCACCGGATGTGGTGCCTTTTGGCAGCGAACAATTTTGGGATGAAGCATTGGCTCTGTTCATGGTGGCAGTTTCACTTGCCATCGCGGCAGTTCCTGAAGGCTTGCCCGCCGTTGTCACCATCAGCCTGGCTGGTGGTATGCGCGAGATGGTGCAGCGCCACGCTCTCGTGCGTAGATTGTCATCAGTCGAAACCCTGGGTTCTGTAACCACCATCTGTACCGATAAGACTGGAACGTTGACACAAAATCAAATGACCGTGACCAAATTGTGGGTAGACGGACAATTTATTGATATCACCGGCATAGGCTATGAGCCAGTTGGTGATTTCAAAGTCGATGGAGAAACCATCGATATGAAACAATACCCTGCCGCGCGTACCGCGCTTTGGGTGGGCACGATCAACAACGACGCGCAGCTGGAACCTACCGGTGAGAGCGAAGGGAAATCAACTTACCGCATGGTCGGTGACCCCACAGAAGGCTCCATACTGGTGGCCTCACTCAAGGCTGGGGCCTCTGCTGATGTAGTCAATAAGAATTACCCGCGTAAGCAGGAGATCCCCTTTGATTCCACGCGTAAGCGTATGGTCACGATCCATAACATCGTCAACCCTGGTAACGGAGACATTTCTCCTTATGTGACCGACGAAAAAACCGACTGGTATACGATCGCGGTCAAAGGCGCTCCCGATGTGGTGCTGGATCTCTGCCGTTTCAAATCAGATATGGACAATCAACCGATCGAATTGAGCCCCGAAATGCGTGAGGAGATCCTGCAGGCTAACAACCAGATGACCAGTGCTGCGCTGCGTGTGCTGGGGGTGGCCTACCGACCCGTACCAGAAATGCCCCAGGATATCAGCCCTGAAACGCTTGAGAAAGACCTTATTTTTGTTGGTCTGATCGGCATGATCGACCCGTCCAGACCCGAGGTGAAACCCGCTCTGAAGGAAGCCCGCCTCGCTGGTGTTCGCTCTGTCATGATCACCGGTGATTATCCCAACACTGCTCAAGCCATCGCTGAAGACATCGGGCTGCTATTGCCCGGTCATCAGGTTTTGACGGGTGCGGATATTGAAAATGCCACCGATGAGGAAATGCGTGAGATTGTCAAGATTACTGATGTTTACGCGCGTGTCAGCCCTGAGCATAAAATGAAAATTGTTGATGGTCTGCGAGATAACGGTGAAGTGGTCGCGATGACGGGGGACGGTGTCAACGACGCACCGGCTATCAAGCGAGCAGACATCGGTATTGCCATGGGTATCACCGGTACGGATGTGGCGAAAGAGACCGCCGACATGGTCCTGACCGATGACAACTATGCCTCGATTGTGGCTGCGGTTGAGCAGGGTCGGGTCATCTATAGCAACATCCGTAAATTTGTTTATTACCTGATCTCCTGCAACATTGCTGAGATTATGATTATTTTCCTGGCCATCCTGTTCAATTGGAACACCCCGCTGGCTCCGATTCAATTGCTCTGGCTCAATCTGGTAACCGACGGCGCGCCGGCATTGGCGCTGGGTACTGAGAAGGGCGACCCTGATATCATGGAGCATCCGCCACGTCCTGCGGCTGAACCGATCATCAATAAATTTATGGTCAAGGGAATTATTGTTCAGACTATCGCCATTACCGCAGTGACCTTGGCTGCCTTCTGGTTAGGTGGAGGCGCCCTGAAGGGCGCGACAACCGAGGCGAGGATTTTGTCTGAGACCTTTGCTTTTGTGACTCTCTCGCTCTCAGAACTATTCCGGGCTTATACTGCTCGTTCTGAGTACTTCCCGCTGACCAAGATCGGCATCTTCACGAGCAAGAATATGAATATCGCTGTGTTGATTTCGGTCTTGTTGGTGCTGCTGGTCATCTACACTCCTCCTTTACAGAATGTTTTTGACACCGTATCGCTGCGCTGGATTGATTGGGCCGAGATCTTACCGCTGGTATTGGTTCCATCCATTGCCGCGGAGGTCATGAAATCGATATCTTATAAGAAACATCTGAAGGAACGCGACGCAAGAGCTGCTTAAGTAATACCAACCAAATAATCGAGCGCCAGGAGACTGGCGCTCGATTTCTTTTAATGAACAGCTCAAGAACGCTTGTCTCACCAGAACATGGTTAAGGCTGGATCAAACTGTGACTGTATGGCTCGGCAAAAAGAGCGGGGGTCCCGCCGGTATGCCAAAAAAGAACTTTCTTTTCCGGTTGGAAAAAACCCTTGCGCACTAAATCAATCAAACCTGCCGCCGCGCGACCGGTGTAGACCGGGTCGAGCAATATGCCTTCCTGGCTGGCAAACAGGTTGACCGCTTCTACTTCTGCTGAAGTGAGAACACCGTAACCAGCCCGGCAATAGTCATCGTTAACAAGTACATCATCAGAAATGATCGACCAGTCGACCCCCAGATTCAGCGCAGTTTGGTTGACCAATGTGGCAATCTGGGCTGAAAAGAAAGCTGAAGTCTGGTCAATGCTGATGCCAAGTATCTTGCCTTTGAAACCGACGGTGTGTGCCCCGAGGATCAAGCCGGCCTGCGTGCCACCGGAAGAGCTGGCAAACACGATCCAATCCGGATCCAGCCCTTGCTGGTTTAGTTCGCGCATCGCGTTCAGATAACCCAGCGCGCCAATAGGGTTTGAGCCGCCATAAGGGATCAGGTAAGGTCTTAAACCCTCTTGCTCAGCCTGCTCAAAGCGCTCGCGCAACAACTGGTCTCTCCTATCCCTGCTGGTATAGATGATTTGCGCAGCGTTGAGTTTATCGAGCAGCAGGTTACCCTGTGCCTCTTTCGGTTCTGTGCCCACAAGAACAAGCAAGCAACCCAGCCCGAGCCTGGCAGCGGCAGCTGCCACCTGGCGGCAATGGTTCGACTGGACTGCTCCGGTAGTCACAAGCGTTTTGGCGCCTTTTGCCAGGGCGTCGGAGAGCAGATATTCCAGTTTGCGGGTTTTATTGCCCCCCAGACCGAGACCGGTGAGGTCATCGCGCTTAATGTAAAGCTGGGGGCCACTCAGGCGGCGCGATAAACGCGGCAGCGCTTCGATCGGGGTCGGCAAGTGAGCCAGGGGCAGGCGTTTAATCATCCTGGATTTCCTTTTGAGTACGCGATTTGCCCTGCTTGCGCATGGCGCCCAGCAGTTTGGGCAAGGTTTGGGTGTAAATCTTGTAAAGGAAAGGACGGGGGCTGAAATCCCAGGCACCCAGGTGGCGGGCTGTGAGGCCGTTGAAGCCCTGTTTGAAGCGATAGACCCCCCACATGGAGTCAGATTCGTCAAACACATCAGGAGCACCCCACATGTCGTAGGTGTGGCAGCCGAGCTGCCTGGAGAGCCGGATAGCCTCCCACTGCAGCAGGTAATTAGGCATTAACTCACGGTATTGGTCGGTGGACATGCCATACATGTAACGAGCCGTTCCATTAAAATAGAAAAGAATCAGGGCTGCTATTGGCTGACCCTTCACCTCTGCGATCAGTATTTTACCCATGTCCGCTTCGATAAAGGCGCGCCAGGTTTTCAGGTAATACTCTTCGTGCCGTATAGCAAAATCATCCCTGACGGCGGTTTCAGCATACATCTTGTAGAGCATTGGAAGTTCTGCTGGTCTGCCCTGGCGGACTTTGACTCCTTTGCGCCCAGCCAGACGGATGTTATAGCGGGTTTTCTGCTTCATCGCTGCTAACAGTTCTTCTTCGCTGGACTTCAAATCGAGCAGCACGGTATTACGGAACTGTATTTGATCTGGTGAGAATTTCCAGCCGCGTTTATGCAACTCTTCTCGCAAAGCGAGACCGATTAAGTTGGGTTGTTCGTCCTGGCTGCCTGGAATACCGGTACCAAGCAAAACATCAGGGTCTATCTTGAGGAAAATCGCCTTTTGTTCTCGGCACAGGCTTTGTAAAAATTCCAAGGTTTGGTTGACCACTTCAGGGTTGTTCCAGTTTAAGGTAGGGCCCTTGGGGGCATACAGGATGGTGAAGTTCAGTCCTAAAAAGCTGAGCTGCCGGCGCAGAACCATAATCAGAGCATCGAGATCATGCCTGCTCTTTCCACTCCAAAAGAACATTGGGCTCCAGCCATTTTGTTTTTTTGCGTCTGCCCACTGCAAGGTTTGCAGAATATGGGCGTCAGGGAACTCAAATAGAAATTGGTTCCAGTCTTTAAGCTGATCGGAAGCCAATTGGTACATACTTACTCTGCCATCCTTCCAGCGCGGAATTTCTCATAGAGCTTATAGAGCAAAGGTTTGTAAACTTTGACGAAGGCTGGGCTGGTACGCACCACCTGCCCGCCAAAGCCGCGTTTAAAGCGATAAACGCCCCAGAGACCATCTGATCGTTCGGTGAAATTTGCTTCCAACACATCCTCGTCAGCATCCGGGATTCCCCAGAGGTCATATTCTGTCGCGCCGTGGGCTTTAGCCCAACGCATCGCTTCCCATTGCAGCAGGTAAGTTGGCATCAGGTTGCGCTGGCTGTTATCAGATGCGCCATAGAAATACCAGGATCTGCTTCCTGAAAAGAAAAGCACCAGATAAGCCAGGGGTTTTTCTTCGTAATAGGCAGCCAAAAGGACGCATTTTTCAGATGGAGCAAAAATGTCAAATACTTTTTGGTAATAATCAAGGCTGTGTACGGCAAAGCCATCCCGGTTGCCGGTAGTAAGCATCATCTGGTTAAAGCCGATAATGTCATCAGTAGATTTGACGACCACACCTTTTTTGGCTGCCAGGCGAATATTATAGCGAGTTTTCTGCTTCATATTCGCCAGCAATTCTTCCTCATCAGGCTCAAGCGAAACCAGGATGGTGCGGCGAGGCTGAATGGTGTGTTCCTGCCTGATAAAACCTTGCGTAAACTGAGCCTCGACTTCGCCCGGAAGGGGCTGGTTGTGGTCAGGCTCAACCTGAAGGAAGATGGATTTTCGTCTTTGGCACTCCCGGTTAATTTGCGGCCAAAGGCTGCTCCAATTGATTCCAAGAGGCCCCTTGGGGAGGTAAGCGATGGTGAAGCCTGCTGGCAGCGAACGAAACAAAACCTGCGCGGCGGCAGATTGGTTGCTGAAGAATTGGCTCTCCCAGCCAAAATGACTTTTAAATTCCGCCCATTCGGGTAGTTGCAGCAGATGGGCGTTGGGATATGTCTGGGTGAGAACGACAGCTTGTTCCCTCTGGCGGCTTTCAGACATCTCAGCGGCCTTTGAATCCCAAAACGGCGGTGACCGTGCGTAGGATAATAGAGATGTCCATCAGGAATGAAGCGTTTTCGATGTAATAGAGATCATACTCTAATTTAATAGCGGTCTCTTCCACGGTTTCCGCATAAGCCTGGTGGATCTGGGCCCAGCCGGTGATGCCCGGCTTTACCAGCATCCGTGCCCGGTAGAACGGCACTTCTCTTTGAAAGACCCTTACCAACTCGCTACGTTCAGATCGCGGCCCCACAAAACTCATCTCACCCCGCAGGACATTCGCAATCTGTGGTAGTTCGTCCAGGTGGGCCTTGCGAAGGAAGCGTCCGATCCGTGTGACTCGCGGGTCATTTGTGGTGGTAACCATGGCTTCCTTTTCCATATCCTGACTATCCTTCATGGTTCGGAATTTGAAAATGGTGTAGGGTTTTCCTCTGAGTCCCAGGCGGGTTTGGCGGAAAATGACCGGCCCTTTTGAATCGAGCCGAATTAAGATGGCAATTATCGGGTAAAGGATACCCAGAACAACCATGCCGATCAGGCTGAGAATAAAATCCATGATTTTCTTTGACAGGCGGTAGAGCCCACTGGTTGGTGTGCGCTCAATAAAAGAACGAATCACCCAGTCTGATTCCAGCAGCGAGATCGGGATACGATTGGTGAGAGATTCATAAGTATCCTGCATGGTAGCCAGGTTCATACCGTTTTCCTGGGCCGCCAGGATGGTCTGGAACATGCCTGAATTCATTTCTTTAGAGATGGAAAGAATCAGATCAGTGATATTGTAATTCTCGATTACATCAGCCAGATCGGCGTGGCTTCCCAGAACCGGAAAGCCTTGAATAGTCACGCCTGATTTTTGCGGGTCGTCGTCTATCAGCCCGATTAAGTTGAAAGGTGGAGGGTCTTGATCGGCGACGATTTCAGCCAGTGCTGTGCCGGCGCGTCCAGCACCAATGATCAGAGCGCGCTTTTGCTTACTGGCAGAAGAAAAGAGGCGGACGTAAAGCAGCCGCCAAAGCAAGGTGAAAAACGCCGCCAAAATCAGGAAGAGGGCAACGCCAACGCGAGGCATACTATCAGGTTCTGAAGCAAAGTAAATCACCAGGTAGATACCCAACGAAGCGAGCAGAGCGATCCCAAGCGACCTGAGTGTCATGCGCAGGTTACCAGTCTTGCGGATATCATATGAATCCACCAGCAGGATCATCCACAGAACCGGCAAAAAATAAAACCAGACTGGGATGCGCTCCCGCAAAAAGTCGATGGTAAGCCCTAACCAGGTATCGCCCTGCCCCCAGATCAGCAAAGAAACCACCAGCGCCAACAAGGCGGAGAGGAGGTCTCCAATAATGAGCAGCAGGGTCTGGTCTTTGCGTTCAAACCTGAACCTCTCGGCAGGGCGGTTGGTTAATTTTTCTGCCATAGTCACTTCCTGTCAGGAGTAGAAAATAAACCCGCAATCAGGGCTATACCCCAGGATAAATGCATGGTTATAGTTGCCAGGACAATGCCAGCAGCCAGTTTGAGGTCCTCTTGTTTCAGTGAGATTCGGATTGCCGCGATCAGTTGAATCAGCAGGTAAAGCCCAACCATTGCCCCCAAACCCAGCCAGGCAGGGCGCCAGAAAAAACCCGCCAACGCAAGCGCGATCAGGCTCAAAACGAACACGGGCGGTAAAGCCTGACGCCAGCGCAAAGTATCGGGATAGCGCTTGAGCATTTGGGCCTTCCAGTAACCGTAACCCCAGTATTGTTTGGCAAGAGCTTTCAGGGTAGGCCGGGCAAAGTAGGTGCATTCAATAGCAGGATCCAACCAAATTCGACCGCCTGACTGGCGAATGCGGGTATTGAACTCGTAGTCCTCGTTGGCCAGCAGATTTTCATCGAAGTATCCGATTCGCTTGAAAAGGTCACGTTTGTAAGCGCCATAAGGAACCGTGTCTTGATACCCTGCCTTATCAGTAAATCGGTAGCGGGCATCGCCAACAGCCAGCGGGTTGGCCGCGGCGGCAGCGATTGACCGGGCGATCCAGCCCGTGTTTTGTGGAGCAATCTTCCAGACGCCTCCGACGTTTTCGGCCTTGTCGGCCAGGAGCGCGTCTACACACCGCTTGATGTAATCAGGCACCGGAAGCGAATGGGCATCCATGCGCACAATGATGTCACCTGTGGCTGCCTGAATGGCGGTGTTAAGGGCGGCGGGAATGATTTGCTTGTGATTATCCACCAGACGGATGCGTAATTTCAGATGGGTATTGCTGAAAGCCTGTATCGCGCGCCGGGTGCCATCGGTAGAAAGACCATCGGCAATGACAACCTCCATCTCATCCAAGGGATAAGATTGTTTATGCAGCGCATCCAACACCAGGTGGATGGTTTTTTCTTCATTCCGGCAAGGAATGATTACGGACACAAACGGGTTCATAGGTTCTTAAGTCACCTGCCGGTTATTCGTGGCAGCAGTCCTTTTGGTCTTGTTGGTCTGTTGAGTTCAATGCGATTGCCTCGATTTCGACCAAACCACTTTTCGGAAGTGCTCCGACCTGTATGGCCGAGCGAGCGGGAAAATCGCGGGTGAAATATTCGGCGTAAACCGCGTTCATCTGCGCAAAGTCACCCATATCTTGCAAAAAAACCGTGGTTTTTACAACATCTTCCAAACCCAGGCCGGCACTTTTGAGGATCTTCTTCATGTTTTCAAGCGCTTTACGTGTCTGTTCCTGAATTCCTCCGGAGACCAGATTGCCGGTTTCTTTGTCAATCCCCAATTGACCGGAAATGAAGACAAAGTCCCCTGCGGAGACTGCTACGGAGTAGGGTCCTATAGCCGCGGGAGACTCCTCACAAATAATTGTTTCCTTTTTCGGGCAGCAACTCATACGTACCTCTTTTTCTCGTCAGGATATTTTCGTATTATATCATCCAGCAGGAAATGAGGCGGAAGGGTGACAGAAAGGGAGTCAAACAGGCAGAAAAACTCTGGCGGGTCAAATAACATCTTGACCAATGTCTGGTTTTGCGATAAGGTTAAACACTGCAATTTGAGGCTAAAGATGACGCTCACCACAAATCAAAACCCTCATCCTCTTCGATTACGAGCGGTCAGGTATGACGCTCGTTTTATTCTGTTTATTCAATCCAACCTATTGATAAAAGGAGAGTTTAATGTCAGGTAGTACCAATGCTTTTGAAATGGCGCAAGCCCAGTTCGACCATGTCGCCGACCAGCTCGGGTTAAGCCAGGCCGTACGCGATTACCTGCGTTGGCCTTTACGTGAGTTCCACTTCCGCATTCCTGTTCGCATGGATGACGGCAGTGTGCGCGTATTCCAGGCTTTTCGCATCCAGCATAACGATGTGCGCGGCCCTAACAAGGGTGGTCTGCGTTTCGCTGCAGGCGAAACCGCCGATACCGTCCGTGCCCTGTCGATGTGGATGACCTGGAAGACCGCTGTCGCTGATATTCCTTTGGGAGGCGGTAAAGGGGGCGTAGATGTTGACCCCTCGACCCTTTCTGATGGTGAAAAAGAACGACTGGTACGTGGTTATGTTAAAGCAATGTGGAAGAATATTGGACCTCGCCAGGATGTTCCCGCTCCTGATGTTGGCACCAATGCACAGATGATGGGTTGGATGATGGATGAATATTCCTCCATCGTGGGTGAGTACACTCCTGGCGTGATCACCGGAAAGCCACTTGGCGGTGGCGGCTCAGAAGGACGCACCGAGGCGACTGGTTTTGGTGTCATCTTCACCATTCGCGAGGCCATGAAACATCTGGGAATCGACCCCTCCAAAACAACTGCCGCAATCCAGGGTTTTGGCAACGTTGGACAATATGCCGCCATCGGCTTTGTCAAGTTTCTGGGCGGGAAGGTTCTCTGTGTTTCTTGCTGGGACAGAGCCGACAAAAAGTCTTACACCTTTACCAGAGATGAGGGCATAGACCCGGTCTTCCTGAAGAGCATCACAGACCAATATGGCACTATCGACAAAGACAAAGCCAGGGAAGCCGGCTACCATATTGAAGATGGCAATGCCTGGACTTGTAAGGATGTGGATGTGCTCATCCCTGCGGCTCTCGAAGGTCAGATTAACAACGAAAGCGTCCATCGTATCAGCAAACAGGTGCAGATTCTGGCAGAAGCCGCGAACGGCCCAACCACACCAGAGGCAGACAGGGTGTTAAATGAAAGAAACGTCTTTGTCATCCCTGATTTCCTCTGCAATGCAGGTGGCGTGACCGTTTCTTATTTTGAGGGTGTTCAAAACGATCAGAATTTTTATTGGGATGTTGCTGAAGTGCGTACCCGCCTTGATCAAAAGATGACCAGTGCTTTTGACTCGGTCTTGCAAATGTCACTGAACAAAAATGTATCCATGCGTGATGCTGCCTATATGGTTGCAATCGATAAAGTTGTCAAAGCCATGAAGCTCAGAGGCTGGATATAAGTTTTTAAATCCAAATTCAGATCACAAGCCGGTTTTTACAACCGGCTTGTTCTTTTAACGGCCAGGCAGCCGATGCTTTCAAAGGGCGAATGAGGCATTACAGAAAATTGACCAGTTGGGTGTGTTTACTATAATTAGATCACCAATTAGATCACCTAATCAGATAAGGAGCAGATATGGCAGACAGAAAAGCAACCGCAATTTGGCAGGGAGATTTGAAAACTGGCAAAGGTAGAATGAACTTTGCTGATTATGAGGGACAATACAGTTACACATCACGATTCGAAGAAGGCGTTGGCACCAACCCTGAAGAACTTTTAGGTGCAGCCCACGCCGGATGTTTTTCAATGGCTCTGAGCTTAGAACTTGGCAAAGCAGGCTACACACCCGAAAAAATAGAGACCATGTCTAAGGTCGCTCTAAGACAGGTTGATGGTGTACCCACTATTGTCAGCAGCCACCTGGCGACCAAAGCAGTCGTGCCGGAGATTTCGGAAGAGGAATTCCAGAAGATTGCTGGTATGGCGGCGAAGGGCTGCCCGGTATCCCGATCCCTGGCTGGGATTGAGATCACCCACGAGGCAGAATTAGTCCGCGCCTAAAAGACGGAGCCTGGTTATTTCGAGAGTTAGATGTCGCTCTGATAGCTCACTGCGCTTGGACTGGCGGTGAGCTTTATCGTCTCAGTACCAGCGGGCGCGTTCCCAGCAAACAAATCTAGATGTCATCAGCGGATGGCTCCTTCTCATCCTGCCCAATTTCAGCAGAAGTTTCAATCAATGCCGGGGGCTCTACGGGTTCGACCTTCTCTTCCATGCGCATCTGCCCGCGGTAAAAGGCACCGTCTTCACTGCTGAATGAAGCGGTCACCACATTGCCCCAAACCTTACCAGTGGCGCGAATCTCGAGCTTTTGACAGGTTATTTCTCCCTTGACGGTTCCAGCCACGATCAGGACGTCGGCCTTGAGCCGTTTACACTCAGCTTTACCGGATTCGCCCACCACAACCAGACCGGAGATGGCGATTTCGCCGGTGATTGTGCCTTCAATGCGAACACCGCCGACGCCTCGTAAGTCACCCAGCCAGTTTATCCCCGGTCCGATCACGGATGTGATCTGTCTTTGTGTGGTATCGGGGATGAAGGCGGGTGTTTCCTTTTTCTTAGAAAATAGCATTTGCTTTACCCGGTTTCCTTTTCAATTATTTCTTTGGCGTGCTGCCAGCCTACTTCCCAGCGCCAGGGCAGCGAGAGCCACGGTTCAGGGGTTTTCCCCAGCCCGATTCGGGGACTCCTGCTCACCAGATTTGCTGGGATCTCGATTCCATTTTCAATGAAGAGCCCGCTTTCAGGGTCCCTGAGGTCAAGGGCGTTCAATGTGCCATCCAGCGCGAATGCCTGGGTCAGTTTGCCCGGACCGTTCAGCCACTTTTTACTGAATGCCAGGTTGGGGCGATGTAACGCCATGGTTTGCAACCCTTCCACCGGGAAAACCGCCCTGATCAGAACTGCGGCAGGGTTTTCTGCCAGGTCTGCAACCACGTTGAGCATCCAGTGCATCCCGTATGTGAAGTAGATATAAGCTCTACCCGCCTCGCCAAACATGACCGCGTTGCGTTTGGTTTTGCCAAAATGGGCGTGGCAGGCAAGATCTTCCTGACCCTGATAGGCTTCAGTTTCGGTAATTATCCCGACCAAACGCTCGCCCCCAATGACACGCACCAGCTTTTTACCGAGCAGGTCTGGCGCCAGGACAGGAGCGGGACGTTGAAAAAAGGTGGCTTTCAGCATTTATCCATTGGCTGTCTGGGTTGGAGTGAATCTCTCCATAGTCAGGCGCAAACCGGTTTCCAGCGGCACCATCGGCATAAAATCAAGTTTCTCGCAGGCCTTGCTGATATCGGCACACATGCGGGCCGCCCCCGCTGCCTTGTGGGGGTTAAAAATCTCTTGTGGCTTTTTACCGGTTACCAGGCGCACCAGGCGAACCAGCTCCAGGATGCTGGTTTCGACGCCGCTGCCGATGTTGATTACTTCCTGGTCGACTCCCACAGCGGTGGCTGAGGTGACCATGGCGTTGATGAGGTCATCGATGTAAATATAATCCCGGGTTTGTTTTCCGTCCCCATGAATGACGATAGAACTATTGGAGAGCGCGTTTCTGAGAAAATTGGGAATGATCGGGGGATGAGACAGCGGGATGCGCTGACCTTCACCATAGGCGTTAAAAATGCGCAGGCAGACCGCTTCGACTCCGGATTGCATTCCAATCGTGCGCACATAGTGTTCGGCAGCCAGTTTGGAAACGGCATAAGGAGAGCGAGGTTTGACCTCGAAACTTTCTTTATAAGGGATCTCGGTTTGATCTCCATATATCGCGCCGGATGAGGCCAGCACGATGCGCTTGACGCGGGTATCGCGAATGGCTTCCATCAAGGTGACGGTGCCGCTGACGTTGACGTGGTTGTAACCGCTGGGAAACAGGGTCGACTCAGGCACCGATACGCGGGCTGCCAGGTGAAAGACACAGTCAATATCTTGCAGAAGCGTCCAGAGCAAAGTTTTGTCAGAGATATTACCCTTAACAAATTTCACATTGCCGGCCAGTTTAGTGGGGTCGCCGGTTGAACAGTCGTCCAGAACCGTCACCTGGTGACCCTGACTGGCCAGTCGATTGCTAAGGGCCACACCAATAAACCCCGCCCCACCTGTGATCAGAAATTTCATCATATATACCTTTCAAAGCAAAATTATAGCACGCGCGCGCTGATTGCCACGGCATGATGACGAGGATGAATATCAGATTATTGGATTCGTCGGGAACTGATAATCAGAAGCACGACTCCAAACAGCACCAACCCCAGCACCCCCAGAGCGAGAAAACGCGCGTTTGAGGAGAAAACCCGCCGGAAAAAGCCGCTCTTCACGGTTGGAGTTGGCTGCGGGTCAATTTCTTGTGATCTCACGAGCACCAATTCAGCCGTCGGGCTGGGAAGGGGGGTGTTGACCGGCACAATCAGTTCGGGCGTGAGCGTGCCCTGCCCTAATTCCATGTCAGCACTTTTTGAGATGAGCAACTGGTCTCCGGGGAAAATAGGTGAATCTTCGGTTAGATTATTTTGCGAGAGCAGGTCCTGCAGGCTGATCCCATATAAATCAACGATATGATATAAACACTGGTCCGGCAAAACGGTGTGGATCGTCCCACCATTGAGGCCAGGAGTGGCTGTCTGTGAATACAGATTTGAATTCAGAGTTGACAGGGGTGTTGATATAGCAGCGGGAGTTTCACCCTGACCTAAAGATCGGGCCTGTACCTGAACCAAACCGATCAGGAAAAGCCCACATAACAGACTGAGCCCAATGAGAGTCGTGATAGTATTTTTGGTCTTTTTCATGATATTTTGGTCAACCGCTGACCGGTTCCATTATATCTGATTAGAAAAAGTCGGTAGATTGCCTCCATCAACTGTGGAACTTACCATCGACTGGAAGCGATCATGTCACGATTTCAACACCAGTTTGTTGGAACCAACCAGTTGCCCGTACGTCATAGAACTGAGAAAAGAAGGTACAAAGCGTAGAGCCTTTAACTTTGAACAACGGTTTTGAAAGGATATAGTAAACTAAATCGCCAGCAGATTGTGTGTGAATCGGTCTGGGCTGGCACAGGTATTTGATCATGACGAAAAATGATACTGAAGATACACGCCCCATGGGTGTGATAAAACCAAATAAAAATAAGCCACTCTTGCTCCAAATTGCCTTTGCAGTTGCTGTTGGGCTGCTGATTGCTGCGATTGCGTTGGGCGGGTGGGTCGCAAAGTTTGAGAACGACTACGCTGATAAAATTTACCCAGGTGTAGCTGTTGCCGGTGTGGATCTCTCTGGACTGACGCTTGGTCAGGCGGTGGTGAAGCTCAACGCCAACCTGACATATGGGCGCTTTGGTCAGATCCGTCTGAGCAACGGAAAGGATGAATGGGTTTACACACCGGAGGCGTTGGGCTTCTCTTATAACCCAATGGAAGCAGCCACTGAAGCTCTGGCGGTGGGGCGCAATAAAGGCTTGCGGCCCAACCTGGCTGAACAAGCCAGGGCCCTGCGCGAAGGCATAAATATCACCCCGGGCATCGTGTTTGATCAGGCCAAGGCTTACCAGGTTATCCAATCGTTGGCACGGCAGACCGATATCGCCCTGGTTGAACCCAGCATCAGCCTGGAGGGCACGCGAGTCAATGTGATTGAGGGTCAGACCGGCAGAACCCTTGACATCATGCAGACGATAAACAAAGTCGAACCGTATTTTCTGCTGCAAAAAAACGGTGATGTCAACATGGTCGTCAACCAACAGAAGCCAGTCACAATCAACCAGGACGAGACCGCCAGCCTGGCTGAAAATATCCTTAGCCAGCCGTTTACAATTAACCCCTCCGAATCTAATGCTGGTCAGGGACCCTGGGTGATCGAACCGGAAGATCTTGCCAACCTGCTTTCGATTGAACAGAAGGATGATCATGGCAGCCGAACGTACGCGCTAACGTTCAACCGCCCTGCCCTGGAGGGCTATATCCGCAGCATTGCTCCGGGATTGCAGATCGACCCAGTTAACGCGCGCATGATTTTTAACGATGACACCCGCCAGCTCGAAGTAATAGCCAGTGCTGTGATTGGGGCCGCAGTGGATGTGGACCAGAGCATAGACGCGATCATCGAAAAGATGCGGGCAGGCGACCATGCTGCCAGTCTGGTTATGCAGATCGTCGACCCGGCAGTAAAAGATGGCAGCCTCGCGGCCGAATTGGGCATTACAGAGCTGGTGGCTGAAACTACTTCTTATTATTATGGTTCGGATGCTGCGCGCGTGCAGAACATCCGCACCTCGGCAGCCAGTTTCCACGGCGTATTGGTCGCTCCAGGTGAAGTATTCTCGATGGCGAAATACCTGACCGATATCAGCCTTGATAATGGTTACGCCGAGGCTCCGATAATCGTGGGAGACCAGACCGTGGACGGTATTGGCGGCGGAATTTGTCAGGTGAGTACCACTGTTTTTCGCACCGCTTTCTTCGGAGGATTCCCGATTGTGGAGCGGCACCCGCATGCTTACCGAGTCAGTTATTACGAGCAGCAGTCCAATGGCTGGGTGGATAACAATCTGGCTGGGCTGGACGCGACAGTTTATGTTCCGCTAGTCGATTTTAAATTCCGCAACGACACTCCTTACTGGCTCTTGATGGAAACTTACCCAACTCAAAATTCGCTCACCTGGAAGTTTTATTCCACCAGTGATGGACGCCAGGTAGACTGGTCGACCACAGGCATTACCGACGTGGTCAGCCCGCCTGATCCGATTTATCGTGAGGATCCATCACTGCCGAACGGAACGATCAAACAGGTCGACTGGGCTGTCAACGGCGCAACCGTCGAAGTGTACCGCACCGTCACAGTTAATGGTCAGGTCTTACATCAGGATACGATCCGCACCCGCTATGTCGCCTGGCCAGCCGGTTTCAACTATGGACCGGGAACGGATATCCCTTGAGGATTATTAAGACGCTATGGTAAAATTCAGTCATTGGAAAACCAATAGTAAGGATAACGATTGGAGAAGCAAGTGATCAATCAAGAGTTGTTGGATTTATTGCGCTGTCCGGTTTGCGTAAAAGAAAATGGCGGTGAACTTGAGTACTTTCAGGAAAGCTGGCTGATCTGCAAGGATTGCGAACGCAAATACCCCGTCTGGGAAGAAATCCCGATCATGTTAATTGATGAGGGCGACAAATGGCAGGGTACGCCCAAACGAGACCTTCCCATTCCTCCTCCTAAACCAAATTAAGTTGAGAATTTAACCACAGCCTGTTAGCTCGGGCAACTAACTTTATAGCTGAGCAAAGACCACAAAAAAGAGCGGAATCCTGCGCTCTTTTTTGTTAGAAAAAGGAAAGGAACTTCAGGGCACAGGCGGCAGATACTGGCTCAAGCGGGTTGCCAGCGCTGCCAGCGCGCGGGCGGTGGTTTCGGAGCCGCCGTTTGCAAGCAGGCTCTGTGCTTGAGCGATCATGAGATCGACAGGGTTTTGTTCGCCTAAAAGCTCCAGCCTGGTGATCGCTCTTTCAAGGTCCTGGTTGCTGGAATATGCCAGCGCGATCATGGCGCGATAGTTGGCTCTGCCCGTCTCGCTGAGCTCGTTTGGCAGAGCCTCCGCGTTTTCGACCGGCACGACAAAAATTGACACCAGCAGCCCCAGAGTCAGCCCGATTAACAAGCCGGTGAGCAGGTACCAGTGGCTCGCTTTGGTGTGGCTTTCCATTAATTCGTTTCACTCTCTTCCAGCCACTGCTGGTAGACTTCCGGGTCAATCCCCATGAGCAGGTTTTCCATCAGCAGCAAGTCTTGCTGCTGATAGCCGATTTCAGCGCCATAAGCCAAACTGGACCCAATCAGCGTGAGGGGGTCGTGAGGAGTGAGTTTTGATAGTTGATTGAGGGCAAGCAGGCTGTCCGGGTTGCTCTGGAAAAATTCCGCAACCATCAAAACTAAATCAGTCTGATAATCCACCCTCAATTTATCCATCGCGGCACCGACGGGAGCCCTGGGCGGCATCACCAGCCAGCCAAAAGCCAGCCCGGCAGCAATGCCGAGGATGATCGTGAGGACGAAAAAGGCTACCCGCCTGGATTTCACGCTTTATTCCCCTGGCATCATTGGAATCTTAACGCCGTGT
>CAZHXQ010000038.1:0-17375 GCA_964536465.1 uncultured Anaerolineaceae bacterium | reverse complement strand
TGGTTTCTGTTGACCCCATATGTGTTGAAAAAGGCGCATATGAGTTGATAGATTCTCTTCAGGATGAATTAATCAAACAAGGCATGTTGGACGAAGTCCAGGTGTTGGAAACCCCCCGGCTGGGAGATCCCGAAACGCTCGGACCAGATATCGTCGTCTATCCTGAGGGAACCCACTATACGAACATCACTTATTTTGATGTTCCACGCCTGGTTGAGGAGCATTTCATAAAAGGAAGAATCCTCAAACAATATACGGCAACCATGATCGACGCGATCGATGAGGAATTGAGCGCGCCAAAGCCTAAAGAAATCAGAGTAGTTCTGGAAAATATTGGGGAAATCGATCCCCGCAATATTGAGGATTATTTTGCCAAAGATGGCTATATGGCTTTGGGAAAAGTCCTTACCGAAATGACCCCCGAAGACGTCATTCAGGAGATTCTGGATGCCAAACTGCGGGGCAGAGGCGGCGCGGGCTTCCCCACCGGCTTGAAGTGGAAATTTGCCCGACAGGCAGAAGGTAATGTCAAATATGTCATTTGCAATGCTGACGAAGGAGACCCCGGAGCGTTCATGAACCGACGCGTTCTCGAGGGCGATCCGCACTCGGTTATTGAGGGAATGAGTATTGCCGCTTACGCCATTGGCGCTCAACAAGGTTACATCTACTGCCGTGCTGAATATCCAATTGCCGTCAGCACCATGAATCTTGCCATCAAACAAGCCCGCTCTATGGGATTACTGGGAAAGAATATTCTCGGCACCAAATTTAGTTTCGACCTGGAAATACGCATGGGCGCTGGGGCTTTCGTCTGTGGTGAAGAGACCGCACTGATGGCTTCTATCGAAGGCAGCCGCGGTGAACCACGAGCGCGACCCCCATTTCCTGCCAATAAGGGGCTGTGGGGGCGACCCACTAACATTAATAATGTTGAAACCTATGCTAACGTGCCTCGTATCATCCAAAAAGGGGCTGATTGGTTCGCCAGCATGGGAACTGAAAAAAGCAAAGGCACCAAAACTTTTGCCCTGGCTGGTGATGTCAATAATACCGGTTTGATCGAAGTGCCTTTTGGTATTACCCTGCGCGAGATCATCTTTGACGTCGGTGGAGGTATTAAGGGCAATAAAAAATTCAAAGCTGTCCAGACTGGCGGCCCTATGGGCGGATGTCTGCCTGAGAGTTTGCTCGACTTGCCAGTCGATTACGAAACCCTCGGTCAGGCTGGTTCGATCATGGGCTCCGGCGGTATGATCGTGATGGACGAAGGCACCTGCATGGTTGATATCGCCCGCTTCTTCATGGAATTTACCCAGGATGAGTCTTGTGGTAAGTGTGTGCCCTGCCGTGTTGGAACCCATCGCCTGCTCGAAATTCTTGAAAAGATTTGCGCGGGTGATGGTGAAGAAGAAGACATCCAGGAGTTGGAAGAACTCAGCGATCAGATCAGAAAGAACAGCCTTTGTGGCCTGGGTCAGGGTGCTCCTAACCCGGTTGTTTCCACCCTGGAACACTTTATGGATGAATACAAGGCACACATCTTTGAAAAACGCTGCCCAGCAAAAGTCTGCCGCGCCTTGATTAAATTCGAGATCATGGACGGCCCCTGCACTGGCTGTACTGTCTGTGCCCGTAACTGCCCGGTAAACGCGATTTCCGGCGAACGTAAGGAAACCCACATCATTGATCAGGATATCTGCATCAAATGTGGAATATGCTTCCAGGTCTGCAAATTCGACGCAATCAATATTACCTAAATGGTTTATTGAACAGGAGAGACATGCCATCTGTAACACTCAACGAGGAAGAAACTATTCACGAAGTCCGGAATATCGTCGAACGCATCGGCTCAACTCGGGCCGACTTGATCGCTGTTTTGCAGGCAATAACCAACCAATTTGGGGTTATTTCGCAAACAACAATGCAGGAACTGTCGACATTGATGAGCCTGCCCACAAAAGAGATCCATTCGGTGGCAACTTTTTACCGAATGCTTTCAACACAGGAGCGCGGAAGGCATGTCGTTCAATTTTGTGAGAGCGCTCCTTGTCACGTCGTGGGAGGCAGAGAAGTCTTTGCCTCCCTGAAACAGGCCCTCGCTCTCGAGCCTGGTCAAACCAGTCCGGATAATAAATGGACATTACTGACCACCAGTTGTCTGGGTGTTTGCGGAATTGGACCGGTGATATTGATCGATACAGATCTGTATGGGAATGTCACTCCTGAGCAGGTCGAAGACATTCTCAGCCACTACGAATAGGAGATTGCTATGAAAGCAGTACGATCAATGATCTTGGTGTCAAACGATCCCGAAAGTAATGTGCGGGGATCTGAAGAAATATTCAGCACTTTTCAACAACAATTGCGCGATTATGGATTAACCGACGAGGTTTCATTGTCCATGGTCAGCGACCTTGGCTACAGCTATGCTTCCCCTCTGGTGCTGATCTACCCTGAAGCGGTTGTTTACGGACCTATCAGTGCAGCCGATGTCCCTAATATTGTTGAGGAACACTTATACAAGGGCCGCATCGTTGAAGAAAAACGCGCTCCAGCTCACAGACTGTCGGGCAAGGTTGCCTGGCTTTCTTCCCGCAAGGGCACTTTGCCTGCTGAAAACCGTGTCGTTCTAAAGAATGTCGGTCTGATTGATCCTGAAAGCATTGAGGATTACATTGCTCACGATGGCTATCAGGCCCTGGGGCTTGCACTTCAGAAGACCCCTGATGAGGTGATTACGATCATCAAAGAATCAGGATTACAAGGACGGGGTGGCGCAGGATTCCCCACCGGTGTCAAATTAGGTTTCGTCAACAAGACTCGTTCTGATAAAAAGTATGTGATCTGCAACGCCGACGAGAGTGAACCAGGAACTTTCAAAGACCGGGTTGTGCTCGAGGGCGATCCCCATGCCATCATCGAAGCAATGTTAATTGCAGCACATGCTGTGGGAGCCGATGAAGGTTACATTTACATCCGTGGAGAATATCAGCTGGCAATTGAACGTGTTGAGACGGCCATTAAGCAAGCCAGAGAATATGGCTTCCTCGGCGAGAACATCTTCGGCTCTGATTTGAATTTCGAAATCCACGTCCATGTTGGAGCGGGAGCCTACATCTGCGGTGAAGAAACCGCCCTGATCGAGTCGATAGAAGGCAAACGAGGCGAACCGCGCTCGCGACCTCCCTATCCCACCACCAATGGCCTGTGGGGAAAGCCTACCCTGATTAATAATGTGGAAACCCTTGCCAATATTCCTGCTATTGTTCGAAACGGTGCAGATTGGTACCGATCATTGGGTACTGCCTCAAGTCCGGGCACCAAAGTCTACACCGTACTGGGCAATGTCAATGTAACCGGGTTAATTGAAGTCCCAATGGGCATCACTTTACGAGAGGTGGTGTCAATTTACGCCAAGGGAATGAAAACGGGCAGCTTCAAGTTAGCTCAAACGGGTGGATCCAGCGGTTCCATTATTCCTGCCAGTTTGCAAGATACCCCCATGGATTTCGACTCATACAGAAAAGCCGGCGTTTCATTGGGATCTGGCGCTCTGCTGATTTGCAATGATGAGGTCTGCATTGTGGACCTTGCCAAAGTTCTGCTCAACTTCTTTAGAGTGGAATCCTGTGGAAAGTGCACGCCCTGCCGCATTGGCACAAAACGCGCGCATGACATCCTGACAGATATCAGTGAGGGAAAGGGCACACTTGAAAATTTAGAAGAGCTTACGACCCTCAACAATGAAATGCTCGAGCTTTCAAACTGCGGGCTGGGTCAAACCGCTGGTACTCCCTTGAGAGATATGTTGAATTACTTCCGCGCGGAAGTGGAAGCGCACATCCGGCTGGGGGTCTGCCCTACTGGCGTCTGCTCTATGGAAACTGCTTAACTACCAATTCGTATATCCAAAAAAATACTCATGGCGGTGTCAATCAGAAACAAACCAGCCATGAGTATTTTTATTTATAAGCATTTCCCACCGGCACACTTCCTGATTACTTGAAATGCCAGTTTATATTCCAGGGGGTGTTTTCTAACCCAACCCGAGCTCAGGTTGGGTCGTATTTACCAGCTATCAGATCAGAGCTATTTCGCCGGGACCGCTTCCTTTTCGGGTTGTTTGGGGAAAAGGCTCATATAGCCATAAACCGCCATGATCGATCCAAAGGCGATAGTACCCAATTTGCCTCCAACACCGCCAAATACAGGGGCGCTGTAAACAAAAATCACACCAATGAATAACCCTGCCAGAGATAGCATCCAGATACTTGGGCAGCGCGCTTTATTCGACATACCTGCAAAGCTGGCGCAGATGGCAACCACAGCAAGCGTCCCGCCAATTTCGGGAATGATAGGCAGAATCAGACCGCCAAGCAAACCCACAAAACCGGACGCTAAAACAGCACCATGACCTCTGATAACGTTTAAATAGTATGTGAGAGGCGTGGCTATCAGCGCTACAAGAACAATCATCGAGATTCCAAAATTGTCAAAAATCGTGCCGGGAATAAATTCTCTCCCCAGGATGAGGCTTGTTATGATCGTGCTGACAAAAGCGATGGTCCCTAATTTCCCTCCAAAACCGCCAAAGACATAGCTGCTCAAAACGTAGATAATACCGGCGATAGCACTCGCGATTGCGACCTCAGGATGAGAGAACAACAGAGCGTTCGAAGTCATCCCCACAAAGGCGCCACAGTAAGCCGGTACGGCATACTTGGGCACAATCAAATAGGCGATCAGACCAATCAGACTGGCAGCAACCACCGGGCCCAATTGAAAGTCACGGCAAAAAACACAGGATGCAACGCCCCCAATAAATACAGCTAAAAATTCATAAACATGCTTGATTAATGGCAGTTCGTCGTTAAACTTTGTATCAGCCAAAATGCGCTTTCCCTCAGAAACAATGGTGATAATCGCACCTATCAGAACAATCAACGAGATTATCCCCGCGATCCACTGATTTTGGAAGCCTGTAACAACTGTCGCGCCAAGCAAAAGGGTTACAGTTATAGATAAGATGATAAAGCCCGTGAATGGAATCCAGCGTTGATATTTTTGCATCATGCATTTCTCCTTTGATATAAAATGATATAAGTCTCAAAATTACGGCCCGAATATTATAGCATGGTAGGTAAAAACTGAGGAGATTCTTGCCCTGATCCGGGTCAACAGCCACTTTTATCCAGGATCGTTTAATTATTCCTGCTTACTGCCCCAGGTTTTTAGTAAGAGAAACCTGACCCGTGATTAACAGCCCTTTTGTGATATTATTAACATGTCAGTTGAATACGAGTTACTGGAAAGAGAGGATCAATTTTGATGCCATTGCGCGCGTCATCCCTCTTCCTTTTTTTGCTGTGTCGAACAGATTTCTCAGCAAGCCGGTATCATTCAATTGATTGAAAATGAATGGTGATGTTTTGAAGCAGTTAGTGTACAACAAAACCCCTTTGGGGTAAAATTGGTAATTGTGAATTTTGGAGGTATCGTCTATGAAGCATTAAGTCGAGCCTTGACAGCCGCCGGTCGCACTCGGGTTAAACTCAACTCTCAAATCCGGTCCGACCATTGGCAAACATTAAGAAGCTCGATTAGCCATGGCAACCTTAACCATGAAAAACTATTTGAAAACTATATTATAAGGAAGGCAAATGACTAAACTAACCATCAACGGAATTGAAGTTCAATCGGAACCTAATTGGACCATTCTACACGCCGCTGAACATGCCGGTATAACCATCCCTACCCTTTGTTACCACAAAGATCTTTCTCCAACAGGTGCCTGTCGCATGTGCCTGGTAAATGTCAAAGGCGCCAGAGGGCTTGTAACAGCCTGCACAACTCCGGTCACTGAAGGAATGGAAGTGGAAACCGAGAACGAGGGTTTGGCTTCTTCGAGGCGCTCTGTGCTGAAACTATTACTCAGCGTCTATCACGATCAGGGCTACAAACCGGACGACACTGATAACGAACTGTTTAAGTGGGCTCGCACATACGGAATCGACCCCCATCGTTACATGTCTTCCAAACCGCGCTACGAAATTGATTCTGACCCTAACCCCTTCATTTTCGTCGACCTGAACAAATGTATCCTGTGCACGCGTTGTGTCAGAGCCTGTGCTGAAATTCAGGGTCGCTTTGTCTGGGGTGTCTCTGAAAGAGGGTTCGAGGCCCACATCACAGCCGGTATGGATGAAGATATGATTGATGCCCGTTGTGAATCCTGCGGGGCTTGTGTTGCCTATTGTCCAACCGGCGCGTTATCGTTGAAACCTTCAATTAATGTGCAGCCAGCCGAGACTAAAGTAACCACAACTTGTGCCTATTGTGGTGTCGGCTGTCAATTTGACCTGAACGTAATCGATGATACGGTGGTGAAGGTCACATCCAATCCGCTCGCACCTGCCAACGGCATGCATCTGTGTGTCAAGGGTCGTTTCGGTTTCTCTTATATTCATCATGAAGATCGTCTCACCAAACCTTTGGTGAGAGAATACCTGCTCAACGGCGGGGAACGTGCCTCAAAAACCAATCGCGGGCCGTGGGTGGAGACCGATTGGGATACTGCTCTCGATCTCGTCGCCACGAAACTTGCCCAGACACGCGACACCTTTGGTCCCGACAGCGTCGGCGTGTTATCTTCTGCCAAATGCACCAACGAGGAGAATTACCTGATGAACAAATTTGCTCGTCAGGTGATTGGCACCAATAACATTGACCACTGCGCTCGCCTCTGCCATGCCAGCACGGTTGCCGGCCTGGCGACCACGCTCGGTTCGGGCGCCATGACCAACTCAATGCAAGATGTGTACGAGTCCGCAAATTCAATCTTCGTGATTGGATCAAACACAACTGAACAACATCCGGTTTTTGGTGCCAAAATGCGTCAGGCAGTTTTGGACCGGGATGTCAAACTGATTGTGGCTGATCCCAGAAAAATTGAGCTTTGCGAGTTTGCCACCATGCATCTGCAACAAACCCCGGGCACCGATATCGCCCTGATCAATGGATTGATGTACATCATCCTGGAAAAAGGTTATGAGAACAGGCAGTTCATTGAGGAACGCACCGAGAATTTTGAACCGGTGTTTGAAAACATCAAGCAATACCCTCCTGAGAAGGTTTCCAGGATTACCGGAATTCCTGTTGAGGAACTTTATCAGGCAGTCGAGATCATGGCCAAAAACGCGCCCATGGCTGTCTTTTGGGCCATGGGAATCACCCAGCACACCACTGGTGTTCACAACGTTTTCTCGCTGGCAGATTTACAACTATTACTCGGTAATTTTGGCGTTCCTGGCAGTGGTGTTAACCCCTTGCGAGGTCAGAACAACGTTCAGGGAGCCTGCGATATGGGCTGTCTTGTCAATGTTTACCCGGGTTATCAAGCCGTCACGGCTGAAGCTTCTCAACAAAAATTCGAGGCTGCCTGGGGCACTACCCTTTCGAACAAAGTGGGTAAAACTGTCACCGAAATCATCCCGGATGTACTCAAAGGCAGCACTAAGGCACTTTACATCCTTGGCGAAAACCCGATGATGACAGATCCTGATACAAACCATATTAAAAAGTGCCTTGAAGAGTTGGATTTCCTTGCTCTGCAGGAGATTTTCCCGAGCGAGACTTCAAAATATGCTGATGTGCTCTTACCTGGGGTGACCTTCGCTGAAAAAACCGGCACCTTTACCAGCACAGAACGGCGCGTGCAGATGGTGCGCCAGGCAATCACCCCGCGCGGCGAATCCAGACCTGATTGGGCAGTGACAGCCGATCTGGCAAAACGCGTCATCGCAAAAGGTGGGCGCCAGTTTAACCCGGCACCTCATGCCAGTTGGGATTATGCAAATTCAAGTGAAATCATGGCCGAGATTGCTGCCCTTACTCCCAGTTACGGCGGCATCTCCCACGATCGTCTGAATGCCGGTGAGACCCTCTGTTGGCCCTGCCCGACTCCAACACACCCCGGCACCCCCATACTGCATGTCGGCAAATTTACCCGAGGCAAAGCCACTTTCCTGCCCGCCATTCATCTGGATCCCTCCGAATTACCGGATGAGGAATACCCGGTCATGATGACCACCGGTCGTGTGATCTACCACTGGCACAGCGGTGAGCAAACTCGCCGAGTTAAGGAATTGATGGAAATCTACGGCGAGCCCCTGATCGAGGTTTCACCTGAAGATGCTGTGCATCTTGGCTTGAGTCAGGAGCTTAATCACGTCAAGGTAACCTCGCGACGTGGCACCATCACTGCTAGAGCCTGGGTGACCGACCGCGTCCCCGAAGGTTTGATTTACGGGACTTTCCACTTCCCTCATGCTAACGTCAACACCCTGACAAAAGCAGCTTTGGATCCGATTGCCAAAATTCCGGAATACAAAGTTACCGCGGTCAGGATTGAAGCAGTCAACTAATTTTTCGCTTTTGAAAAAAC
This sequence comes from uncultured Anaerolineaceae bacterium, assembly GCA_964536465.1. Classification (GTDB taxonomy): domain Bacteria; phylum Chloroflexota; class Anaerolineae; order Anaerolineales; family Anaerolineaceae; genus Mesolinea. The sequence goes on along the minus strand of CAZHXQ010000038.1, from coordinate 8,929 downwards.
CCCGCTGAATAAAATTGCGGGGTTTTTTTACGTTTCGCCTCTTGCAATCTGCTCGGCCAGCAGAAAATCTTCGCGATTATTGATATTGAAAAATGCCAGTCCGGCGGGGTCCAACCGCCTGCACAGGGCGGCATCCATTTCGACCACAGTCACTGCGGGTAACCAAGAGACCAAACGCCGTTGGCCCGTTTCAATTGCCTCCCTGATGGCGGCCTTACAGGTTTGCCGCCGGTAGACGGCATGTAGAGGTTCATAAAAATCTTGCTTGGTCTTCGGAATAGCCACGTCTGCTCCGGTGTCATTCAGCAAGCGCGCCCCCTCGTTCAAGATAGCAGCACTGGCAAAGGGCAGATCCCCTGCAACCACAGCCACCAACTCTCCGCTGGCCCTGTCCATGGCTGTATATAAACCTCCGATGGCACCCTGACCCACAACGCTGTCCCTGACCAGCTCGACACCCATAAAGGCTAACTCTTCGGGTTCGTTACTGACGATGATCACCTCCTGGGCCACCGATTTTGTTCTGTTTAAAACCCGCTCGATCAAAGGGATACCCAGGAATGGCATCAGCATTTTGTTTTCCCCCATCCTGCTCGATTTACCTCCCGCCTGGATTACCAGGCTGATTGAATAATTTTCAGTATTCGATTGCATGAAACCTCATCGGCTATTATACCGGTCATAGGCAGATTATTACCTAATTTTGAAAACTGCCCCGAAGAGACAACCCTGGTATAAAATTGAATCAGGGGGAAGGGTTCAGACTTGTCAGATGGACTGTGATTGCGGTATTATATTGCGAGGCTTTGTACAGCCTGCTTAACAACAGTTTAGAATTCCTCCAGCGCTCGCTGCCTGATTTAGGGCGGCAAGGATGGAGGATGGCGGAGGAAGCAGGTCTGCGTCGGCCATTAAGGTTAAACCAATGAGAAAACTGATAGTAGCATGCAGCCAACCAGGCGGAGACGGCAGCGCCAGTTGGGACATCTTGAAAAAAGTTGCCCGAAGAGTTGAGTCGCCAGTTCCGGAAATTGGTGGTGAATGGGTCGATTCCAGCGATGGCTCGATTCGATTTGGCTACCTTTCAACATTTAATCATGAAATGGCGAAAATGCTTGAAGCATATGACCAGCTAATTCTGCTCAGCACCCATACATCTGACCAGCTGGATGAGCTGATTTTCCAACCGATCGAACTCGTATCCCACCTATCCGACCTCTGCCCACAGATGAGTTTAGAGAACCCGCAGACTTTTGTCAAAACACGCGCCGAGAAGAACAAGCAAACCAAGATACTTTCGGTGCGCGAATATGGCTCCGATTCTGGCATGGAATTGTCCCCAAAAACCAGGCACCTGGCAGACCAGGCTGTGGAGCTGCTGCTGGCAGATCTGGGCATTAACGTAGGACAACAGCGTAAGCAGCCCAAACCTGAGCCTTACATGGAAATGCCACTCAAAACTTACCTGACCGGCACAGGTAAACTAATCGCGCGAAGCAGACCAGTTATTCGCGAGCATGCGCTCGAATTGCGCGTCAATGGCGAAAGCTGGCTGACCTTCATCTGTTCTCCGATCAACCTGGAGGAACTGGCAATTGGGTTCCTCTGGAACCAAAATGCGATTTCAGAGAAAAGCCAGCTCAAAAGTATTCGACTCAGCCTCGATATGAGTGTAATTGAGGTTAAAATAGACGCAGATGCAGTCAAACCCACCAGATTTCACCGCACCTCGACTGGATTTGAACCTCATTTTTCACCTGCAGTAAGAACTTCAGCAGGGTCATTCAGCTACCCCGCCAAAGACCTGGTAGTCTTATACAACCAGTTCACCCTGAAGCAGAAGCTCCATGATTACGCTGGTGGTTTCCACAGCGCGGGCTTGAGCGATGGCCAGGGGATCAAACTGGTAATGGAAGATTTGGGAAGACATAATTGCGTGGACAAGCTGGCTGGTGCTTGGCTTTTGGAGCAAAGCTCCTTCGCGCCCAATATCATGCTGCTGACCGGTAGGGTGAGTTCTGAAATGGTCATGAAAAGCACTGCGTTAGCCTGTAAAATTATTGTTTCCCGTACCTCTCCCACGGTCATGGCGATCGAGATGGCACAGCAAGCCGGCATCTGCCTGGTTGGTTACATGCGAGCAAACCAGTTTGAAGTCTATTCACGTTTTGAATACCTGACTTAACAGGCTCTAAATAAGTGCCATGCCTCCAGGAAAGAGACACCCTTGGTCAAGGGCCAGTTACTACCCCCGCCTGAGGCGCAAAACCCTATGATGAGACTGATCCTCAAAATTCCTCAGCTGAGGTTCGAACACCTGCCAAATTTTGTGGCAATTTCCAAGGGGCTGTGGCAAAATAAGCGGACTTATCGGCAATATCGTTGTAATGGGCGCAAATGCTGGTTTTATCCAGCATGGATGCAATCAGGCGTTCACTCACGGCCTTAGCGTCGGTCTGGCGATTGATCCAGGCTTTTTTTAAATGAGGTAGGTATCTGCATCGACAAGGTGCCTGCAAGATAAGGGACCGGATTGGAAACTTTATGAAATATCAACTGCGCTCCAATTCAATTTATACCATCATCGTGGCTGTGCTTACCAGCGCCATTGTGCTGCAGGCTTGCCAGCCAGGCAGTCTGCCTCAGGAGCCGCCCACAACTACGCCTTCCGTTATCTCGATTGCGACACAGACGCCTACCAAAGCCGGCCCGGATGTTGAGGCAGCTCTAACCCCCACGCCACGCGCGACCTTGCCGGCGCCCACAGCGACCCCCACACCAAATCTGAGTGAGGAACTGGACCAGTCCTTGATTTCCGGAGTGGATTGGTATGTGGTTGTAAAACCCGCGCAGGGTCAGCGTCTTTTCGAGAGTAACCCGGAAGAGATTTTTGCACCAGCCTCCATGATTAAAATCCCCCTTGCCCTGGTTATTATGAAGATCCTCGAACTTCGTGGAGACACGATTGAGGATATCCACAATTACGGCATCGGGCGGAATTTCAGTGATTTGCTGGAAGCCATGGTTGTTCGCAGTGAAGAGGCGGCCACCATAACGCTTGAGACTTTCGCTCGTCAATACAACCGCCTGAGAAACTATTTAAATTACTGGGGCTTGAAACATACCACCTTCGACCCTCGCCGCAGCACTGCCGAGGATCTGTTGCTGTCATTGGAACTGATCGACCAACAAAGTTTACTGGTCGAAGAGCTCAACGATTATCTGCTCCAATTGATGGGCACACAAACCGAAAACGATCAAATCCTTCTGGGGGTGATGGCCACTCAACTGCCAGCCTGCCTGTTCTATAACAAGCGTGGGACGCTGCTGAACCCAACCATCGTGTCTGACATGGGCATCCTGAAATGCGGCGAGCAGAGCTGGTACCTGGTGATCGCTGGAACTCCCGCGGCCGATTCCGCAGTGACCTTCGAGGATATCCAGTCTTCGATTGAGGAGTTCGGACTGGTTTTTGCCAGTTACGTCCAAAGACAGTTGATGCAAAACTAAGCCTGTGCCGCTCAGTTTACAATCGCCATTCTATCGATTTCAGAGACTTAATACTGCGATAAAAGACGTCGATAACGCTTGTAACTTGTCCGTCGGCAAAGTATACTTATTTTTTACTACTTATGAATTGAGGCAATTGTGAAGATTAATTTTCAGGAAACAACTGATGACCTTGCCAGGCGGATTGACATCCATACCCGCTTTGGTTCCCGCGATATCGATCAGTGGATGCTCGAAGTCCTACAACTCAAACCAGGATTGAAAATCCTTGACCTTGGCTGCGGGGCCGGAAAACAGTGTTTCAGCTACTACCGCCACCTGAGGGGCGAAGTTGAGATCACTGGAACAGATGTCTCCGAATCGCTCCTGGCTGAAGCTCGCGAGAAAAACAAAGCGATAAACAACGCGATAGATTTTCAATTTTTAGATTTCAACCAACCCTTCGACCTGCCCGCTGATCATTTTGACCTGATCTCAGCCTGTTTCGCTATTTACTACGCGCAAGACATTCCTTTCACACTGTCAGAGATTCACCGCCTGCTTGTTCCGGGTGGTCGGCTTTTTACCACTGGGCCTATGCCGAGCAACAAACAGCTTTTTTATGACATCATTAAAGACGCCACCGGGAAGCCCATCCCACCCATGCCCGGCAGTTCGCGCTATGCCTCCCAAATCTATTCGACGATGCAGGAGCTTTTCAGCCAGACGGAGCAACATATTTTCGAAAACCCTCTGACCTTCGATTCCGTTGAGCCTTTCATGGTTTACACCCGTGCTTCGATGTCTGAAGACCGAAAATTGTGGAATTCGCTTTTCCAAACCCACCAGGAATTTGAGCAGACAATGGATGCTATCCAGCAAACTGCCCAGAACTATCTTGATCGGGATGGCCAACTGGTAATGACCAAAGTGGTTGGCGGCTTCGTCGCCACCAAGTGAGAGGCAAAAATGAAAAATATGACCTTTTACGGTAAATCTTTGCTTTTCATGGGCGCCCATCCTGATGATATCGAACTTGGCTGCGGAGCGCTGCTGGCAGACCTGGTCGGTCAGACCGATGTTTTCTGTATGACCTTTTCTGACAACAAAAAGAATCCCGATTTGCAAAATCTGGCAGATGAGCATTATGACAGCATGCACGCCCTGGGGCTCAAAGATCACCAGATCGGATTAGGTAGTTATGAAACCAGGCGTTTCCCCGATTACCGCCAGGAATTGCTCCAGGAAATGCTCGAACTTCGCAAAAAATATCAGCCCGAGATCGTTTTCGTCCACACCGCCAAAGATATTCATCAGGACCACAAGACCGTAACCGAAGAGGCCACCCGTGCCTTTCGCGGGACAACTGTTTTAGGGTACGATGTGCTGCGCAGCAGTTACGGCTTCTTTCCCCATTTTCTTGCCGAGGTCAGCAAAAGAGCGGTGGAAACAAAAATAGCGGCGCTGGCTGAATACTCTACTTACGCAGACCGCTACTATTTTTCACCCGATATCGTCCGCGCTACCGCGATCCGTCAGGGTGCTTTAGCAGAGCGCCCTTACGCAGAAGGATTTGATATTATCAGGATCGTTGGTCAGTTTTCTAATATAAGTTAAAACTGTCCAGGTCGATCTCATCAATTGGATTGCTTTTCTTGCGTCTTGATTGGTAAGGTCGAATATTTTCTGAATCGAATGGAAACCAAAGGATGCGGTCAGGAACCATCCATCCATCGGTCAAATAAATATTCTGCCTGAATTGGACAGCAAGTAGTTTGTTCTCAATTTGAACCACGGTCCCCCGCAGCCAATCACGGACACGCTGGTCATCTTTGTCGAGGTGATCACAATAAACTTCAACGCGGTCACCAATTTTGTAGGCCTGTTCTTCTTCAGGCGCTCTCATAAAGCTGACATTTCTCACTATTTTTCTCTCCTCCCACCCTGTTTAACTATTCATTCTGCTCATCAGCAAGTCAAGTAATTCTCTTTTTGTTTTTTCCAGATAAAATGGTTGGACCACCTGATTGAAAAAGCCTTCCACAATCAGTTTCTCAGCTTCATTTTGCGAAATACCCCGGGACTGCAAATAATAAAGTTCCTCTGGGTCGATCTTGCCCACGGTGGCACCGTGAGAACATTTAACGTCATTGGCCCTTATCTCCAACCCAGGAACTGATTTCACATCGGCAAGGTCGTCAAGAATAAGATTTTTGTTGGTTTGATAGGCATCAGTTTTTTGAGCTTCAGGATCAACATAAATCATCCCGTGCCAAACTGAGCGTCCACTTTCCGAGACAACACTTTTATACATCAGATTGCTGAAGGTAGATTCAGCCCAATGGTTTTGGCGAGTATCCAAATTAATGACCTGTCCTGCGGTCGGGAACATCGCTCCATTAAGCACGGCGCTGCTGCCCACACCTTTGAGTTCGGCCTTAATAAAATTCTTGCTGATGCCAGAACCAACTGCGGCATAATTCCATTCAAGTTTTGATCCCTCAGCCAGGCTGGCGGTCGCGTGTCCGATATTCCAGTCAGCCCGAGCAAACTGCTGACGCTCATCCAGATGTAGACTGCTTTGCTCGGCCAAACGCACATCCAGAATGCCATCATAAAACCCGCCCGTGTCAGAATCCGGGCTCGTCCAAACCAATTCAAGGTTCAGGCTAGCCCCTTCCTCCAAATAAACCAGGCTGCGGGCAAACACGGCGCGGTTGGCAAGCGGAACTTCGAGCAAACACTGGATCATACCCTCAAGCTTCACATCCTGCGGGATGTAAACCATCAGACCGTTATTTGCCAGGGCAGAGGGCAGTGCTGCAAAGGTGCCTTCATTGACGAGATTATTGTCTCTCAAAAGCCTGACCGCCAGGTCATGATGATGGTCAAAAAACTCAGCCAGAGTGGTGATTACTACGCCATCAGGGAGCGAACTGGAGATCGGTTGCTCGTCTGCGTTCCCATTAAAGTAACTGACCGTAAGGTGCAAGGTACTGGTTTTTGAATCCACCTTGAGACTTTCAAAATCCAGGCGCTTGTAATCCATCCAACGCCAGCTCTCATCCTTCCGGTCAGGCAAACCCAATGAGTATGCCATCTGCCTGGCTTTCTCGAGCTGAGAGTGCAACTCAACCGGCCAATTGGCCAGATTGTCTCGAAAATCTGCCTCCCACGATTGAGGCAATGAGGGCTGGGCAAACATTTGATAAGGAGATTTTTCTGTAATTGCCATGGCTACCCTACCGACCCAACCATTTGGAGTTGGATGAGTTTATTCATTTCCACGGCATATTCCATGGGCAATTCTTTCACCAGGGGCTCGATGAAGCCTGAAACGATCATTGTTGTGGCTTCCTCCTCACTTAATCCCCGGCTGGTCAGGTAAAAGAGCTGCTCCTCTCCCACCTTGCTCACGGACGCTTCATGACCGATGTTGACATCCAGAGAACCGCTGTCGATGGTTGGCCAGGTATCGGTTCGTGATTCAGGGTCCAAAAGCAGTGCGTCACAAACCACATTGGATCGAACGTTTTCCAAACCCCGAGCCACCTTGACAAGCCCTCGGTAAGAAGACTGTCCGTTGCCCCGGGAAATCGATTTGGAGGTAATTTTGCTGCTGGTGTTGGAAGCAAAATGTACCATTTTTGAACCGGCATCTTGTATCTGACCGGGACCAGCAAAGGCGACCGAAAGCATCTCACCATGAGCCCCTTCTCCCCGTAAAAAGCAGGAGGGATATTTCATGGTGACCTTAGAACCAAGATTGGCATCCACCCACTCCATCGTCCCGTTTTCAAACACCGAAGCGCGCTGTGTTACCAGGTTGTAAACATTGGTGGACCAGTTCTGAATGGTACTGTAGCGCACGCGCGCGTCTTTCTTTACCACGATTTCGATCACGCCACTGTGATAAGACTCGGTGGTGTAAGTTGGAGCGGTACAGCCTTCCACATAATGTACCTGCGACCCTTCATCAGCGATGATCAGGGTCCGTTCAAATTGACCGATGCTGGCGTTGTTCAAACGAAAATAAGCCTGCAGCGGCAGATCTACCTTGATTCCTTTTGGGACGTAAACAAACGATCCCCCAGACCAGACCGCGCTGTTTAGCGCTGCAAATTTGTTATCCTGGATGGGCACGACTGTGGAGAAGTATTCTCTGAATAAATCCGGATATTGTTTCAGTCCATTTTCGATGCTCAGGAAAACCACACCCTGTTTTTCCAGATGTTCATTGATGTTGTGATAGACCATCTCAGAGTCGTACTGCGCGCCAACTCCTGCCAGGTACTTCTGTTCTGCCTCCGGGATGCCCAAACGCTCAAAGGTGTTTTTAATTGATTCGGGGACGTCCTCCCAGGATTTTTGGTCGATCTCTTCGGGTCGGACGTAAAAATAGATTTCGTCCAGGTTCAAGCCGCTCAAGTCTGGTCCCCACCCGGGCATGGGCCGTTGAATAAAGTGGTGGTAGGCTTTGAGACGGAAGTCGAGCATCCACTGCGGCTCTTGCTTAATAGCTGAAATCTGACGAACAACTTCTTCATCCAGCCCTTTTCTGCTTTTGAAACTTGAGCGATCAGGATCGCTAAAACCATATTCGTAGCTGTCACCCAGGTTTGAGAGAATATTTTTTTCAGATGAATTTGCCATTACACCCTTTAAGCCTGATCATCGACCATCTCGGGTTGGTCAAATTCATCTCTCACCCAGTCATAACCGTGTTCTTCCAATTTGAGCGCCAATTCAGGGCCGCCGGTTTCAACAATCCTGCCGTTGAACATTACGTGAACAAAATCGGGCTTAAGGTAGTTCAGCATGCGCTGATAGTGAGTGATCACTAACACTCCCAGGTCATCCCCTGCTAATGAATTTACACCTTCTGAGACAATGCGGATTGCGTCAATATCCAGGCCAGAGTCAGTTTCATCGAGAATGGCAAATTTCGGTTCCAGCATTGCCAGCTGCAGGATTTCTGCGCGCTTTTTTTCGCCACCTGAAAAGCCTTCATTTAGATAGCGCCCGCCGAAAGAATAGCCCACCTGGAGCAAATCCATCTTTGACTTCAACTTCTTTCGAAATTCCACCAAAGAGATGCCTTTGGAGTCGGGGTTATGTGCCTTTAGTTTTGAGTTTACGGCTACGCGCAAAAAATTAGCCAGGGTCACACCCGGGATGGCAACAGGGTATTGAAAGGCCAGGAATATGCCTTTATGTGACCTTTCCTCCACGGATAATTCTGAGATATCCTGGCCATCGATCAAGATCTGACCCTCCGTAACTTCGTACCGTGGGTGGCCCATAATGGCGTTTGAAAGGGTTGATTTCCCGGTGGCATTTGGACCCATAAGAGCGTGAACTTCACCTGTGTTTATGATCAGATCAAAGCCTTTTATGATCTCCTGACCAGAAACGCTGACATGCAAATTTTTGATTTCTA
>CAZHXQ010000037.1:0-17437 GCA_964536465.1 uncultured Anaerolineaceae bacterium | reverse complement strand
CGATCTGGATGAAACACAAACTTGCCTACCTGAAAGGATACCCCCAAAATTTATGAATCTCTGTATCCATGGACACTTCTACCAGCCCCCTCGCGAAGACCCCATATCTGACTTCATACCCTCAGAAAGCGGTGCAGAGCCTTTCAACAACTGGAACGAAAAAATCCTGGCGGAATGCTACCAACCTAACGCGCTTGCAGGCAATTTTGGCAAAATCAGTTTCAATATTGGTCCAACACTCTTCAAATGGATGTGGAATTACAGACCTGAAATCGCCCAATTAATTGTCGACCAGGAAAGAGCAAATTTCGACAAATATGGCGTTGGCAATGCCATAGCGCAAAGCTGCCATCACACCATCCTGCCATTGGCAACCACCCAGGACAAAATTACCCAGGTTTACTGGGGAATATCTGATTTTGAATTCCGCTTTGGGCATAAAGCCGAAGGAATCTGGCTGCCAGAAACTGGAGTCGATCTGGCGACATTATGTGTATTATCTGACCTCGGGCTGCGCTACACCATTCTGGCTCCCTGGCAGTTGCAGGCGCAGGATAACAGCCCGGGGCCATACCATATCGAACTGCCAGGTGGGCGCGAACCTTTTGTGGTTTTCCCATACAACCGAGACCTGAGCACCATGGTCAGCTTTATTCCCGACAGTACTGAAAATGGAGACTGTTTCCTGCATACTGTCCGCGAGAAACTGAGCTGGGCTAACGGAAACCTCAATACCATTGCCAGTGATGGCGAACTTTATGGGCATCATCAGAAATTCCGCGATAAGTTTCTGACTTATATCTTAAATATTTCTGAAAATTATTCGGATATCCAGTGGACCTACCCAGGTAAATGGTTGAGGGAAAATAAGGTCGAGGCAAAGGCGACCCTGGTACCCCTTTCCTCCTGGTCTTGTTTTCATGGTGTTGATCGCTGGAAAAAAGAATGTGCCTGCACTCCTGGAGCCTATTGGAAAGAGCCGCTGTATCGTTCGCTGCGGGAAATCGCCGACTGGCTGGATAAGACTTACGTCGCCTTCATGACCGGACTGGTTGATGACCCATGGAGGTTCCGGAATGAATACTTTAAAGTGATCATTGGACAGAAAACGTTGGCAAGTTTGGTTTGTGAAGAAAGTGGCCAAACGGTTTCAGCCGTTGACCTTGACAAAATCGATTTGCTCATGCGCGCGCAGGTAAAAAGACAGAGAATGTTTACCTCCTGCGGCTGGTTTCACCAGGAGTTTCACCGCATTGAACCCCATAATAATATCGCCTATGCTGCCTTTGCTGTCTGGTTGAGCGAGCTGGTGACTGGGAAGCACATTGATGTGCAGATCATCAGAAAACTGGCGGATGTGCGCGATAATAAAACAGGTCTGAGGGCAGACACTGTCTTCACTCAGACCCTGGTTAGAGCTAAAAACGAAACTTAATTCTGGTCCAGCAGCCCGATCAATTTTCCAAGCTGATATTGCGATTCGGTTCCCGCCGCCAATATTTGCGCAAGGGTTTTTTCCTGCCTCAGGATGACTTCTAGTATTTCATAAGGGCTTTCTGTCCGGTCAACTGAGAGAGTCAAGAGCCTGCCGGCGCGCTGATACCAGATAAAATCCTCGAAGCGTTCTTTATTGAACCATTGGATGCCATTGTATTCGTTCATATCCAGATATTCTCTGACCTTCGGATCGTCAATCCAATTCTGTAGCAGTTCCTTGGTCCCGAAATCAGCCTTGTTTGGCTGAAGATCGCTAATCAATGCCTGGATCGCCTGGATGTTCTTCCAGGCTTCCAAGTCTGTGTAACCCAATTGGGTTAGCGTCTGATTGATCAGGTTGATAACTGGTTTTTGCTCAGCTATCCCGCGGTTTAACTTTAATGCGGCGGGCTGATTGCCTGGACCGGCAAGGTTGCTCAAGAGCGCCCAGATCATCAGGACATACTGTCTGCGCGGGTCTTGCGAAAGCTTATCGCTGAAAATCTCATACGCCCTGCGCGTAGTCACCATGGCGGAAAGTCCAAGTATCCCTTCCAACCTTTCTGTGTCTGACAGACTGATCAAGAGTTGTCTGGCTCGCTGACCTGCTTTTTCAAGGTCAACGGCACCTTGTTGCGATTCGCCAGCCTGACGCAGGTAATCCAGGCTTTCCGCAAGCGCGCTTGCGGAAATGTTTTTCTCAATCCCCTGCATTTCGGGCTTGCTCAAGCGCTTAAGATTTGAAACGTTAAGCAACCCTCGCAAAGGCTGCAGCAAAGGTGACAGATGGATTTCATCCAGGGCACCTTCAAGATCCCGTATGCCGCTACCTTTGAGCAGATCGTTCAGCGCGGCGAACTGCGCTCCGCTGACGGTGCTGAAGTCGAGTAAAACCTGGTGGCTGTAAGCCTGCAGCTCGAACCGCAGACCACGTTCGCGTACCTCACCAAGGCTGCGGATAAACCAGAGGCCTGAGGTGTTGTCCCGAAAGATCACAAAGTCATCATTACTACCCTGAAGCTGGAGCGCGCCCGCGAGATCGCTCTGACGCAGGGAACCTTCTTCGCCCTCTTTTATCAGATAAGGCGCGGATTGCTTGACCCAGCCGGAACTGTCACCATAGCGATTATTGTAAATTACCAGGGCTGCCTCGCCCTTGTAATAATTGCTGTAGGCAAAGACGTTTTCGTCAACATGGCCGGCTTCGTTATAAAAGTCATAAAGCCGGAAGTTTTCCACCTCCGCGAAAATCTTACGCCGGTGCAGCAGCGGGAAAATAATGGTGGTATGGTGGTTAACCAGCCCCTGGTCGGGGGTTTCATCCCAGTAAGGTCGGTAGTATTCCATACCGTATTTTTCAGAGTAACCCTCAATTTGACCGTGACCAAACATAGGCAATCCAGGCATGGTGGCAAGCAGTGTGCAAACCCCAAAATATTTGTCACCTTTGCCGAACTGCTCTACTGCTGTTTCTTCGTCGGGATTGTTCATGAAATTGACGTAGCGTTTTAGGATTTGCGGATCGTAAGCCAGGGTGTTCTTGATCAGCTGGCGGTATTTCTCATTTTCTTCATTGCGAAGCATATGCATGAAGGCGCTGTTGTAGACCCGGTGCATGCCCAGAGTGCGCACAAAATAGCCTTCCATCAGCCAAAATGCTTCTGCCAGCAGCAGGGTGTCGGGTACTTCGGAGGCAACCCGATCGACCACCTCTCGCCAGAACTCTTCTGGCATGGCCTGGTCAAAGGCTTCCTTGGTCATGGCATACTCCCCTCGGGAGGGGATGTCACCACCGCTGCCTGGCTGGGGGAACCACAGGCGCTGGTAATGCTTTTTGGTCAGCGTCATGGCGGCATCAAAGCGGATGATGGGGAATTTTCGAGCGACCTCCAGAATAGTCTGAATAACAGCTTCGCGTACTATCGGATTCAGGTAATCCAGCTGAGCGGTGTCATTCCAGGGCATACTGGTACCGTCGTTGCCGTGGTAAATATAGCGTGTCTGACCATTGTTGTGGTTGTAATACTTATAGACCACCGCTGCGTCTGTGCGCGAATAGTAGTGATCTTCCAGGTGAATGCTGACCTCGGGACGCTTTGAAAGATCAGGGCTGTCGAACTGATAAGCGGGGAAAGGAGGGCGGTCAGCTTGGATAAACCAATCCGGGTGGTCGTAAACCCAGTCGGAATCTATAGCCATATGGTTTGGGACCATATCGCTGGCTAGCTTGATTCCTCGCGCCTGACAGCGTTGAAAGAGGTTCTCGTAAGCGGCGTCGCCGCCCAGCCGAGCGGCTATCTGATAACGCGCCAGCGAATAGGCCGAGGCAACCGCGTCTGGATTTCCCATCCTTTGCTTGATTTCACGTGAGGCTTCACTACGCTCCCATAACCCGATCAACCAAAGGCCGGTAAAGCCCCATTGAGCCATACGGTCGAGCGTTTCATCGGGAACCTGGTCCAGGTGGTCGATCTGACGCTGGTATTCGCGAGAAAGTTGGTTGAGCCAGACAAAGGCGTTTTTTGCCAGCATCACTACCCTGGGCATCCAGTCGCTGTCCGGGCTATAATTTTCGTCCTCACTCAGCTTTTCTCCCCAGGCATCAACTTTATATTCCGGGACAAATGTTTCCGGATTGGAAAAATCGGGTGCGGCTGTAAATAGCATCGCGCGAGCCTTGGCTTCTTCTGAGTATAAATCGATGTTGCCGAGCAACCGCAGCACGTATTCACCCAGGTAAGCCGCCCAAAATTTACGGATAAACTCCAGTTGTCCTGTTAGCGAATCCGGCTCCCTTAAAGCGGGGGTGCGGAGCATGGTAATCAGGTCTTGGTTTTCAGGACCAAAGGTGGGTTGGGTTTTGAAGAAGGCCTGTATGCCGTCCAGGAGTGGTGCATATGCGCTGTTGGTATAAAGATGGCGATCGTCAAAGATCTCGCGATACCGTTTGGCAGCGGGATTGACATTGAGTAACCAGGTCATCAACATTTCTTCCACTGTGATGTCATAATTGCGGGTGCCGTGGTCTGAACCATTGAGATAGTCCTGGACACTTTCTTCACCTCGGTAAACAGCAGTGGGAGGGAACTGCTGATTGAATTTTGTGAGCGTTTCAATGACTTCTTCGCGCCCAATCCGACCGATCAAAAATCGCGCCAGGGCTGACTGAATGCTTTTTCCGTGGGTCTTGTAATACTCCTCAATGATGTGATGAGAAATCTCGTCAATCAGGCCCATCGCATTGATATCGGCAGGCGAGGCGAACGAGTCAGGATCATCGTTGTCAGTTCGCAGTTGATTGATTTTGTGGGCAAATTCTCTGGAGGCCTGGAAATTTGCAAAAACCAGATTCCCACTTTTTGAAAATAAGACGTCATCAAACTGGTATTTATCGCGCGCTGCCTTGGTGGCGTGGAATTCCTTCATCGGTCCCTCTTCCATAGAAATATATTTAGTTGTTGTCTATATTGATGAATTGTATCACTCAGCCTGTAGAATATGGGTGATGATATTCGATCCTGAGCCGCCGATGTTTTGTGTCAGCGCGTATTGATTGCGCTTGACCTGGGTTGGGCCGGCTCGCCCCTGAAGTTGGAGAGTCGCCTCTACCAGCTGGTAGATACCGGTGGCGCCGACAGGGTGGCCCCGAGCCTTCAGTCCGCCCATGGTCGCGACCGGTATCTCGCCGTCATATTTTATTCTGTCGTCAATTGCCAGGCGTGGACCTTGACCGGGTTCACAAAAACCAACCGCCTCAAGGGATAGGGCTGCCATAATTGAAAAAGCGTCATGATATTCAAAAAGCCCCATATCCGAAGGAGATAACCCGGCCTGCGCGTAGGCGGCTCTGGCTGAGGTCTCGGCTGCGCTTAATTTGATGTTATTTTGACGGTTTTGGAGCGAGAGCGTATCGGTCATGGCCGCAGAGGCGATTACCGAAACGTTTTTGCCTTCCGTCTGGATAGGACGTGCAGATAAGACGATCGCGGCCGCGCCGTCTGACACCGGTGAAGCGTCCATCAGATTAATCGGGTCTGAGATCATGGCTGAGTTAGTGAAGATATCTTTGCTGATTGCTTTTCGGAAACGGGCGTTAGGGTTGTGAACAGCATTCGCATGCGCATTGATCGAGAAATTAGCGAAATCTGCATGACGCCAACCATATTCGTGCATATAGCGGCGCATCAGCAGCGCGTTCAGACCGACGAAAGAGAGCCCAAAGTCCGCCTCCAGTTCAGCGTCCGCGGCGGTAGCCAGGCTGGCAGTGATTTCACTGCCAGGGGAGTCGGTCATCTTTTCTGCTCCGATAACCAGAGCGCTTTCGAGTTCACCGCTGGCAATAGCCATCAAGGCCACACGAAATGCAGCTGCCCCGGAACTGCAGGCTGTTTCAATAGAAATGGCTGGTTTGTGGTGGAAACCCAGCCAGTCAGCCATCAGTGTTGCCAGTTGGGCCTGTCGATTTGCCGTAATAGCCATCATGTTGCCGACGAAAAGTGCATCCGGATAGCCAATGCCAGCGTCCTCCATAGCCATCAGACCGGCATCCCCAGCCAGTTCCTTCAACGATTTTTCCCAGCTTTCGAAAACTGGCGTCTGCCCGATCCCTGCGATATAAACCTTATTCATACAACCTCGTCAAATCACTATGCCAGCAGTTCCTTAAAGATAAGATCGCTGGAAGCACCGGAAAACCTTCAAGAAGCTCTCAGCAGTCTGAGTTATATCCCGCTATCCAGAATATCGATTGTCCGTTATATCTGCCTTCAATTACAATATTGTAAGCAAAAGTGCTTGCGAAAACTATCAGACACGATACAAATGAGGTGCTCAGATGAAATTGATCGATATCACGGTTGGAATCAGCAACGGTATGCTGGTCTGGCCAGGGGATGAGCCCGTCAGGCTAGGTTGGGAGAGCCGCATCGCAGATGGCGCCTCTTCCAATGTCAGTTCCATTAAAATGGGGGCACACGTTGGCACTCATATCGACATGCCCCTACATTTTATCGAAGGCGCGGCTAATTTGGACAATTTGGACCTCGCTTGCCTTATCGGAACAGCCACTGTTGTTGAAGTGCCAGATTCGATTATGAGCATTGACGCCAGCTTTCTTGAAGGGCTCCGAATTGAAGATGTGAGCAGATTGCTTTTCAAAACCTCCAACAGCAAGCTGTGGGACCATCCATCTCAACCGTTTAAGCCTGATTACGTTGCCATCGAATCGAACGCCGCCCGGTGGCTGGTGGAGCGTGGTTGTAAACTGGTGGGGATTGACTATTTATCCATCGCTCCCTATAACGATCTTGTCACTCCTCATGAGATCTTGTTGTCGAATAATGTGATTATTTTGGAGACACTCGATTTGCGTAAT
This sequence comes from uncultured Anaerolineaceae bacterium, assembly GCA_964536465.1. Lineage (GTDB taxonomy): Bacteria > Chloroflexota > Anaerolineae > Anaerolineales > Anaerolineaceae > Mesolinea. Next base: position 10,587 of record CAZHXQ010000037.1, on the reverse strand, counting down.
GCCTCCCCCGGCGAGTATGAACTGGTATGCCTCCCGTTGAAACTGGAGTCGCGTGAAGCCAGCCCGGTAAGGGCAGTCCTCAAAACAACGGATTAATGCGCATAGCCACAAGAGAGAGTTAATTGTTGTAGCCAATTTGTCATGTTGAAAATCTTCTGACTATATCTTCTCAGGCCAAGATTAACAATAGTCTGCTCCGCGGCTGGACTAAGGCCCGGCCGTACGGAGGGGGCTCGTCTCCCTCCGCCAAGATCATCATCCACTTGCTTAGCGGCCGGACCAATGCCCGGCCGTACGGCAGAGACTCGTCTCCCTCCGCCACAATTAGCATCAGAACTCAGTCGTACGGAGGGGTATTGCCTCCCTCCGCCGAAAATAAAATTGATTGGTAATGTGGCTGGACCAAGGCCCGTCTGTACGGAGGGGGCTCGTCTCCCCACTCAAAGTTCAACATCAGATTGATTAGCGGCCGGACCAAGGCCCGGCCGTACGGAGGGGGCTCGTCTCCCTCCGCCACAATTAGCATCAGTCCTCAGTCGTACGGAGGGGGCTCGTCTCCCTCCGCCACAATTAGCATCAGGGCCCAGCCGAACGGGGGGCTTGACTCCCATTGCCAGCTTCAGCATCAGAAAGCTTGCGGCCGGACCAAGGCCCGGCCGTACGGAGGGGGATCGTCTCCCTTTGCCGAAAGGAATATTGATTAGCGATGTGATCGGACAAAGGCCGAGCCGTTTAGAGGAAACTTTTCTTCCTCTGTTGAAGTAAACTTTGGCCTACTCGGCAGCCGGACCAAGGCCCGGCCGTACGGAGGGGGCTCGTCTCCCTCCGCCAAGATCAGATTCAGATTGCTCAGCGGCTGGACCAAAGCCCAGAGGTAAGAAGGGGCATATCTCCCCACTCAAAGTTCAACATCAGTCTGGTCCGCGACTGGACTAAAGCCCAGGAGGAGCTTGACTCCCCCCGCCAAGATCAGAATCAGACTGCTCAGCGGCTAAACTAAAACCCAGCCGTACGGAGGGGGCTCGCCTCCCTACGCCAAGGTCAGAATCAGACAGCTTGCGGCTGGACCAAAGCCCAGACGTAAGAAGGGGCATATCTCCCCACTCAAAGTTCAACATTAGACTGAGTAGCGGCCGGACCAAGGCCCGGCCGTACGGAGGGGGCTCGTCTCTCCGCCAAGACCATCATCCGCTTGCTTAGCGGCCGGACCAAGGCCCGGCCGTACGGAGGGGGCTCGTCTCCCTCCGCCACAATTAGCATCAGGGCCCAGCCGTACGGAGGGGTCTTGCCTCCCTCTGCCGAAAATAAAATTGATTGGTAATGTGGCTGGACCAAGTCCGGACATGCGGAGGGGGCTCGTCTCCCTCCGCCACAATTAGCATCAGGGTGCAGCCGAACGGGGGGCTCGACTTCCATTGTCAGCATCAGCATCAGAAAGCTTGCGGTCGGACCAAGGCCCAACCTGGAGGGAGTCAAGCTGGATTTTCGACGTTCATTAACCTAAAAAACCTGTGCGTCAACAGACCTCGAAACCACAGGCAAGTGGTTGTCTTCACTCGATCACCGGCATCGTCAGAAGGTGAAATGCGAGGGTTTCAAGGTCGCGAGCCTTCTTGCTGGTACCAAGGTCTGCCAGGATCTCGTCGATATGAGCTTTGATGACTGGATCATTCTCCATTATGCTGTTGAAATCCTGTCCTTCGTCCAACAGATCGCCCAATCCAAGATGATCGTAGAGTTCACTGACAACACCATAGCCCCACTGGTCCGAAATCTTTAATTCATCCGCCAAATCTCTGCGTCCAATTGAAAAGATGATTGCCAGTCGCGCAATTTCCGCCTGACGATCGGTCAGCCCGGGATAACTTCGGGAGCGCAACACCAGACGTTCTCTGGGGACAAAAAAATTTGCTTTCCAGGCGTCTTCCAATCCAAGAGGGGTATAAACCGGCTTGCCTTCAGCAGCGAAGGTGATTGACCACCCCAGAGAAGTTTTGATTTCCTGCTTGTATAACAAGCCGGCGATGGCACATTCGGGCATAAATTTGAAGAAATCAGGCTGCCTTTTGGTACAGAGCCCAATCACCTTTACTTCGTGAGAGAACTCTGACAGAGTTTCTCCAACGTACCTGAGGTCACTGACATTATCGAGATCCAGGACGAGTCCATCGACCATAAGATGGCTTTGATTCAAAATTTGGGCTAATTCTGTAGGACCGCTTGCCTCAGCCACTACCCGAGTGCGCCAATCGCGCACGACCAGCAGAGACATCCAGTCCAATACATAGGCATCCTCACTGTACAAAGCCACCAGGATATCTCTTTTCAAAGTAAGCCTCCAAACAAGATTTGTTGAATTATAATAGCAACCAAGTCCAAGCACACAAGGAGATAAGATGAAGAAAAGTATTGCGGTCTTGACAAGTGGTGGAGATGCGCCTGGTATGAATGCGGCAATCAGGGCTGTGGTACGCACTGGCATTGCTAAAGAGTGGTCTGTTTATGGCATTCGCAATGGTTATCAAGGGTTGATCAACGGACAATTTGACCGTATGAGCACCCGAGATGTCGGAGGAATTTTACAGCAGGGCGGCACAATTTTGGGCAGTGCCCGGTGTGAGGCATTTACCACAGTAGAAGGACGTATTGAGGCGATTCGCCGGCTTAATCAACGTGGTGTTGATGCCCTGGTAGTCATTGGTGGAAATGGCTCTCAGGCTGGCGCTTACGAACTCTCCAAGATGGGTTACCCGGTGGTGGGCGTTGCATCCACGATCGATAACGACCTGGTTGGTTCTGAAATCACTATTGGTGTCGATACCGCCCTCAATATCGCCCTGGAAGCAATAGACCGTCTGAAAGTTACAGCTTCATCTCACCAGCGTGCCTTCATCCTTCAGGTGATGGGACGTAAATGTGGATATCTGGCACTGGCAGCTGGTCTGGCTGGTGGGGCGGAAGCCATCACCGTACCTGAAAGGAAGACCGATCCTGAAGAAATTGCAGAGAAGCTGCGCCTTGCCTATGAGAAGGGCAAAAACCATGCCATAGTCGTTGCAGCTGAGGGCGCCGATTACAACGCTGCCAAATTGACTGAATTCTTCGTCGCGCACAGAGACAGGTTGGGCTTCAGCGTGCGTTCAACCATTTTGGGACACGTTCAGAGAGGCGGAGAGCCAGGAGCTTCTGATCGGATTTTGGCTTCCAGGCTGGGTGCTGGCTCGGTTCAAGCCATCGATAGAGAAGAATACGGTGTTCTTATCGGTCTCAACAAGAATGTGGTCACGGCTACTCCCTACGGGGAAATTATCGGAAAAGTCAAGGAACTTGACGAGAGTTTGTTTGAACTCGTCCGCTTGTTGGATTAAGGGTGGTATCGAAACACTGGTATTTTGATTATCAGAGACTGACACAAACTTATTTCATTCTCAGATAGGCTTCAATAAAGCCATCCAGATTGCCGTCTAACACCGACTGGGTATTGCCGGTTTCGTAGTCCGTGCGGTGGTCTTTGACCATTTGGTAGGGGTGAAGCACGTAAGACCTGATCTGGCTGCCCCATTCCACTTTTTTGAACTCACCCTTCAGGTCCGAGATTTCCTCAGCATGCGCTTGCTGCTGCAATTCAAACAGGCGTGATCTAAGCACTTTGAGGGCAGATTCCCTGTTTTGGGTTTGAGAACGCTCATTTTGACAGGTAACCACCAGCCCTGTGGCCAGATGTATGATCCGTACAGCGGTCATGTTTTTTTGAACATTCTGACCCCCTGCACCTGAGGACTTATAAACCTCGATTTCGATATCCTCAGGACGGATGACGATGTCATCGTTATCCTCGATTTCAGGCAGGATTTCGACCAGGGCAAATGAGGTATGCCTGCGGTGTGCTGAATCGAAAGGTGAGAGTCTCACCAGACGATGTACCCCTTTTTCTGCTTTCAGATAGCCATAGGCCAGTTCCCCGGTTACCGAAATGGTGACCGACTTGATCCCGGCTTCTTCACCGACTGTGCGGTCCAGAATTTCAGTCTTGTAGCCGTTATTTTCTGCCCAGCGCAAATACATACGCTCAAGCATGCCAGCCCAATCCTGAGAATCCGTGCCTCCTGCACCTGCGTGAATTGCCAGAATAGCGTTTCCTCGGTCGTACTGTCCGGAAAGCAGTAAGGTGATTTCTTTTTTTGCGACCTGTTCTTCCAGTTCATCAACCTGCTGGGTGATCTCATCGGTCAGGCTGCCGTCATCAAGTTCCAGCAAGGCCGAAAGGCCCTCAACCTGAGATTGCAGCGACGTCCATTCTTCGATCTGGTCGTCAAGGTAAGCGATACGTTTCATTACTGACTGGGCGTGAGTGGGGTTGTCCCAAAAGCCAGTCTCTTCACTTTGTTTGTGTAATCTGGATAATTCTTCAGCCTTTTTGGCTAAGTCAAAGATGCTCCATGAGAGAGTTGAATTGTTTTTCCAGGTTTCTGGTTCGTTCGGTTAATTCTGTCATACTAATTTCCTTCGTTCTTCGTAAAAATGCTGTCGATGAACGACTTTTTGTCGAACAATTGCAGGTCTTCAATTTTCTCACCCAACCCGGCATAGATTACCGGCAGGCTAAGCTGATCTTTAATTGCGAAGACCATGCCGCCCTTCGCCGACGTATCCAGTTTAGCCAGGATTGCACCGTTCAGATTGACCGCTTTACCAAACGCCTCAGCCTGAGTGAGCGCGTTCTGACCGGTGGTAGTGTCAATCACAATCCAGGAATGGTGAGGAGCCCCAGGCAGGGCTTTATTTGCTACTCGATAGACCTTTTTGATCTCTTCCATCAGGTTGTAACGGGTATGCAGACGACCAGCTGTATCAATCAGGACAACATCGATATTGCGGGCGATCGCAGCAGTGATGCCGTCATAAGTTACCGCACCTGGATCACTGTCCTGTTGACCTGTGATAATGGGGACGCCAACACGATCAGCCCAAATCTCAAGCTGGTCGGCTGCTGCAGCGCGGTAGGTGTCAGCCCCGACCAGAAGAACAGATAACCCCATTTTTTTGTATCTGTCAGCCAGTTTACCGATAGAAGTAGTTTTTCCAGATCCATTCACACCTGTGACCATGATGACCGTCGGTTTCTGTGAAAAATCAGGTTCCTCCGCATTAAATAAAAGACTGGAAAGTTCCTCTTTGAGTAAGGATTCCAGCTGGGAGGTGCGGGTAAGACCGAGATCATCGGTCTTTTCAATGGCGGTATCGACCAGGTTAAGTGTAGTTCGGACACCAACATCAGCCTGAATGAGCAATTCTTCCAGGTCATCAAAGGTTTTATCGTCGATTTCAGTTGCGCCAAACAAGGTGGCAATTTTGCCAAAGGTAGTTTCACGTGTTTTCTGAAGGCTGTCACGCCATTTCGTAAAGAGGTTGTCCATAGCCCGGGATTATATCATTCAGTTTGCTGTGAATGGGCAAGCTGTCCACAACCCGCTTCTATCTCGATACCGCGTCGAGAACGGATTGAGCAGGGAATGCCATAATTCTTTAATATTCCTGCGAAGGCATTGACACGTTCTTCAGTCGAGCCGGGCATAGGGTATTCCTTGCTGGGATTGAGGGCGATCAAATTAACGTGGCAGAGGATTCCTTTGATCAATCCGATCAGTTGCTTCGCCTGGGTCTCGCTGTCATTTACATCCTGGATTAAAGCGTACTCAAACGTAATTCTTCGGTGGGTGACTTCTGCGTATTCCTTGCACGCTGCGATTAAAGGTTTGAGCGGATGAATGCGATTGGCAGGCACCAGCCGCGAGCGCAATTCGTTCTCGGGCGCGTGTAAACTGACCGCAAGGTTGACCTGGGACTTCAGCGCGGTAAACTCTTTGATTCTGGGGATAATGCCGACGGTACTGATGGTAATGCGTCTGGCACCAAAATTGAATAAATCGGGGTCAGTCAGGCGCTCGATCGACTGCATAACCGCCTGGTAATTGAGAAAAGGTTCTCCCATTCCCATAAAGACTAAATTTGTCAGATTCTCTTCGTCGGCTTCCAGCCTGCGCATGACAAACAAAACCTGAGCCAGAATTTCTCCGACGCTCAGATTGCGGGTGAAGCCCATTTGACCGGTAGAACAGAAAACGCAGCCCAGCGGGCAACCCACCTGGGTGGAGACACAAACAGTGTTGCGGTCAGCATATTTCATCAGAACTGCCTCAATGTGATTGCCTTGTTGGACTTCAAACAAGTATTTGACCGTCCTTTTGTCTCTGGAGGTAAGCGATTTGCTGTCTGCGATCGGATCGATCAGAAAGCTGGCATCCAGCTCAGTTCGGAGAGTGTTGGGGATGTTGCCGAAATCGGAGAAGCCGGAATAGTGGTGTTGGTAGACACCTCTCAATATTTGCTTGATTCTGAAGCCCTGCTGCCCTAACTTTTGGAGCTCCTCCGCCAGCTCTTTTTTGTTGAGATCGAGAATCAATTTTTTATCCATAGATCAATGCCGTCAGGTCCTCTGCGATCAGGTCCGGTTTTGGTTCCCAATTTTCAAGGTCTTCAAGCGAGTTGATCCCTGAAAGGACAAAGGCAGACGCAAAACCGCCATTTTGAGCACCGAGGATGTCAGTAGACAAGCGGTCGCCTATGCATAATACCTGATCAGCGTTCAGACCCATCACTTTCATTGCCTGATCGTACAAACCGATCGCGGGTTTGCCGATGACCAGCGGTTCATTGCCAGAGGCCGTTTGCACAGCAGCTACCATGGTGCCGGCACCGGGAATTACCCCTGTTGGTGTTGGGAAGGTCGCGTCTGTGTTGGTCGCGATGAATTTTGCCCCGTCGATAATTTGTCGCGCAGCGTAGCTGATTCTTTCATAAGTTAGCTTAAAATCCAGCCCGACGATCACAGCGTCGGCTGGTTTCTGTTCGCTATCAAGCAAAACTGAGAAGCCCCTGCTCCGTGCGTCATCCCGGAACGAATTTGAACCGATGATATAAACCACCTTTATTTCGGGGTGCGATTCCTTCAGATACTGGAAGGTAGCCAGGGCGCTGGTGATGATTCGGCTGGGATCAACTTGCAGACCAAAACCACTCAGCTTTTCCTGAAACTCGCTCACTGTTTTACTGGAATTGTTGGTCGCGAGAACAAAATCGAGCCCCAGAGAGTAGATTTTTTCGAAAATACCCGGCAGGTCTCCAATGGGCTCGTGATCATGCCAAAGAACCCCATCCATATCAATGATGAGGCCTTTGACATTTGGAAAATGATCCCTGATCATTTTACTTTTGAGGCGGGATCAAAACTTTATCGATCAATCCGTACTCGACTGCCTGTTCGGCGGTCAGATAAAAATCCCTATCCGTATCCCGTTGAATCACATCAAGCGGCTGACCAGTCACGTCGGAGAAAAACTTGTTTAGTTCTGTCTTGAGCCGCAAAATTTCTTTGGCCATAATTTCAATATCGGACGCCTGACCTTCAGTTCCGCCCAGAGGTTGGTGCAGGTGAATGGTAGCGTGGGGTAGGGCGTAACGTTGTCCTTTTGTGCCGCCGGCAAGCAGAACGGTGCCAAAACTGGCGGTAACGCCGACCGCGACCGTACTGATGGTGTTGGGGATCATCTGCATGGTATCAAGAATGGCCATGCCCGCGTAAATTGAACCACCGGGAGAATTGATATACATCTGGATCGATTTGTCCGGGTCGACCTGGCTCAGATAGAGCAGCTGGGCGACAACTACATTCGCAACCTGGTCATTGATAGCCGAACCGACAAAGATAATTCGCTCTTTGAGCAGCAATGAGTAGATATCGTAAGCGCGATCGCCGCTGGAGGTTCGTTCAACCACCATTGGTATCACTGATTGAAAGTCATGTCTTTGCATAGTTGTTTCCTTTTTCCTATCAGTTTACAGGCGCATTATTAGAATAGCGTTAGTCTTGTTCTTCTTCCGATATTGAGGGTTCTTCAGGCATTTCCTGCGTCTGCTCTTCATCTGCTTCGGTCTCGACAGTCGCGCTTTCTGGTTCAGCCTGCAGCGCATCCATGACACCCTCCACGATCTCTTCATTGGATGATTCGTCCTCTGCAGGCATCGATTCCGGGGCAGCGATGGTTCTCAGCTGCTTACGGATGGCGTTTTCAAGCGCGTTACTTGCGGCCTCATTGGTGATGGCTTCGGTGAATTGCTTTTTGCCCAGCTCTTTTTCGGCTTGCTCGTATTCACCACTGATTAACAGAGAATTGATCACAGCGGAGATCGCCGACTGCAGGTCTTCCTTGCTGAGTTTGACATCGTACTTCTTGGCGATGGCATCCATCACCAGAGAGCGCTCCAGACGCTCTTTGGCGGTCTGTTTGACTTCTTCTTCAATGAACTGGGCTTTATCAAGTTTGCGGATTTTCAAGTATAAGTCCAGGTCAAGCCCCTTGTGTTCCAGGTCGTGTTCAATGTGGTGTAAAATTTCCTCTTCTTCATCTTCGAGCATCTGGGGCGGGTATTTCAGGGTTGCCTCTTCGCGCAAAGCGTCGACAATTTGAAGGTAATAGTTGTTATCGTATTCTGCAGTTTTGTCAGCTTCCAGTTTTTCTCGCACAGCTTGCCTGAGGGCAGCCTCGTTTTCAAAACCACCGATAGTAGACAAAAATTCCTGATCGATTTCAGGGAGTTCCAGTTCTTTCACCGACTGAATATTGATGTCAAAGCGTACATCTTTTCCGGCAAAACTGCCGTGTCTTTCATCATCAGGATAGGTATGGGGAATTGAGAACTGATCTTCCGCTTGTTTGCCAATTAGTTCCCGAGCAAAGCCTTTGAATGGCCATTCAGATTCCTTTTCTTCTTCCGGGGTCGGAATAAGCGTTTGCTGAGGGGCTGATTTCACCAGAACTGCTTCTTCCGGGTCTTTTGGGTTTTCATCAACCGCTTCAATGGTCATATAGACCAGCTGACCGACCTGGGCCGCGCCCTCGACCGGAATTATATTGGCGTAGTTTCGACGCATCTGCGTGATGGAATCTTCGACTTCCTCGTCGGTAATGACCGGGGGCTCATAAGCCTTCTTCAGGCTATCAACATCGCCCAGTTCGGTTTCTGGATAGAGGGGGATCAGGAATTCGAAAATTGGAGGTTCCTGCGAGGGGACCTCCTCAAGATTGCCGGGTGCGTAAGGTTCGATGTTTTCCTGCTCGAGCACTTTGGGATAAACATCGTTGAGCATTAGATCAAGCGCTTCTTCAAGAATCGCTGCTTCACCAATATGGTTGACAACCACAGAATATGGAGCCTTGCCAGGGCGAAAACCCGGGATACGCGTGTTTTTGGCGATTTTGCGGGCACCCTTGCGTTTGAAGCCTTCCAGGATTTCTTGCTCGAATTCGGCCCTGACGCGGACCTGATGGTCATCTGTAAAAGTTTTCTCAATTTTCAATGTATACCTCTTTGGTTTTATTGTGAAGTGGGGAAAGAGGGGCTCGAACCCTCACGCGTCGCCGCACATGATCCTAAGTCATGCCTGTCTGCCAATTCCAGCACTTCCCCTCAAACAAATAATTATATGCTATCGGTGGAGGAGCGTCAAATATTTTCGCCGCTTTCAAAATACTCGAAACGAGGATGGTAGGCAGTGCTTGAAACGTACAAGAACTTGCTTCCGAGATAGGCTGATTCGTTATATTCAAAGGGTATATCGGTCTGAGTGTAAGAGATGTGCCTGACCTCAAGGAGCGGTTCTTCCCCTGACTGGAGCAAAATCTTCTCCTGTGGGCTTGCCAACCGCGCCCGGATCTGATAATCGGAGCACTTGAGAAATATTCCCAGGCTTTCACGTAGATACTTATAGAGCGAGTCTTCAAGCACATGCTGAGGAAGTTCTTCAACCACTTCACCGGAGATAAAGGTGCGGGTGATCGCGATTGGAATACCGTCCGAGCTGCGCAAGCGTTCAAAGTAGTAAATCTGGGCATCGTCATTCAGCTTGAAAATGTCGGCGACATTTTCCGCGTCTTTGGCCAGCAATTTCTTATAGACCAGGACTTTCGACCCCGGGACGCCCCCAATTGTATTAATATCCTCACTGAAACTTCTGGGCTCGGCAACTTTTTTCTTAATTTCCGTGGTGTTGACAAATGAACCCTTACCTGGAATGCGCCGAATGAGACCTTCGTGGGCCAGCATGCTGAGGGCTTTATTGACCGTCATCCTGCTGACGCCATACTTTTCACACAACTCTGCTTCTGTTGGTAACTGCCTGAAAGAATAATTACTATCCACAATTTCCTGTAATAAATCCGCCCGAATGGTTTTGTAGATAGGGGTCCTCTTTTTCATATAATGATTCTATCTTAACAATGTGGATAACTCAATGGGTTGAATGGGTTCAATACATATGAGACAGATCATCAGAGATCAGGTCAGGATGGTAACGTTCAATATACCGTCTGGGGCTGAGATTGTCCAGAGCCCGATGAGGGCGAATATTGTTATAAACCCACTCCCATTTTCTCAAATCTTTGTTCAAATCCTGCAGGTCGCCATTGGGTTCATGCACAGCATAGAACTCATCCAGATGGGTGCGGTGTGCCCTTTCAACCCTGCCAT
>CAZHXQ010000036.1:8371-17619 GCA_964536465.1 uncultured Anaerolineaceae bacterium | reverse complement strand
CCAACCAGGTATTCATAATCACGCCAGAGGAGTACAGCTGGCTGGTCCAGAACCCTAAATTCGACCAGATCGAAGTGCTCGACAGCCTGGATTGGCCGGACGGGCGTAAAGGCTTTACCTTCCTTCGGCTTGCGTACTCACCGCAAGCCCGGCAGATTTTTGAAGTTGAATTGCAGCAGCGTAGCCAGCCTGATGTAAGCGAATTTGACCTGCTCGGTCAGCAAGTGAACATCACCTATTCCCGCCTGGACCTGGGCACGATCGCCCATATTTTTGATGGCGATAACGCCACACCATTGCGCACGTTGGAAGCTAACCCCCTGCAGATCAGTATTGATTTTACACAGCCAGTCGACCTGCAAAAGGTGACTGCCATGGTTGGCGCGCCTACCACCAGATTGACTGCGGCGATCAGGTTGTTCGAAAGCGGTCGCGAGCTTGTTTTTGTTGAAAACGTTGCAAGCGCTGATGTGGTCCGCCCGGTGAGAATCCATCTGGGTGAGAATTACAACATCGTGGAGTTGAGGGTGTGGGTCGAAAATCTTGGTGAATCCGAGCCCACCCACGTTCACTTGTGGGAGCTGATCTTAGAGTAATAAGTGATAGCAAGTGATCCAAATATTCTTTAGGGGTTGGAAACAATCCTGATCTAATAACTGCTCCTCAGCTGAAACATGCCCATTCTGTACCTTGATATAATCAAATTACGAGGAAAAAGGAATGAAACTTAAAAATACACCCAGATATCAACTCCGGATCATTTATTTGAGCTTGATTATCCTAATTATCACGGTCGGTTGCACTCCCCACGAAGACGGAAGACTTACCCCAGATGCTCAGAATAAAACCTCGGAATTGCCTGAACAATCCGCGACTCCAAACGAAATCGAAGCAACACAAACGCCGGATGGCGATATAACTTTTCCATCACCGACTGCAGCATCAACTCTGCTGGAAAACAGCGACCTGTGGCGCGGTATAGGGCGCCTAAATATCAACAGCACTTGTACTGCAGTGCTCGTGGACAGCGGCGGTGGGGATGCCGCACCAGCCCACATCCTAACCAACGGTCATTGTGTGCAGTGGATGGCAAATGGTGTTATTTCCAACCTGCCGGTAGAAGGGGAAGTAATCTTCAATTACTTCGCCGATACTGCCGATACGACCATTGCTGTTCCTCTGGAGGAAGTCGTCTATAGCACCATGCAAGGCATCGATATTGCCATTATTCGATTGCAAAACACTTTAGGCCAACTGGCAGCACAAAAGATATTTCCTTAAAAAATCGCCACAACCCCGCTTGATTTTCCCAGTGAAGTGCGGGTTGTGGGTGCCCCCAGCGAAGGGTTAACCCCTGTCGATGCTTATCTGCGCGAAGAGATCTGTCAAGCTAAAACACAAGTGGATTTGCTGGAGTTCAACTGGCATTTTTATGACCATTATGTCACATCCTGTCAGGATATTTTTGGTGGTAGTTCCGGATCAGCACTATTCACCACAAAAAATAATCTCCTTTATGGACTAATCAATACAACTGTGGAAGGTAACAGTGCCTGTTATCTGGGCGTACCATGCGAATTAACAACTGATGGGGTAACGGTTAACGAGACTGCCAGCTATGCTACACCACTTTATGGTATGGAAAGGTGTTTTACAAAAGATGGTAATTTTGATCTATCTGCTGATTGTCCTCTGCCATCCCCCATCCAACTCACCATGGATATCCCAATATCTATAAGCCAACCTCCTCTAAGCTGGGATGCGGCTTTGGCTGGTGACTTACCCTATTACCGCTACAAAACTGGCGCTGCTGGGGTTGTAGATTGTCGTTCAGAGGAAGGGTACAGCGCAGCTATCTCATTATCTGATCATCCCACGATCCCAGATGCCATTCCCGATGAAGAAGGATTTTATCTGCTTTGTCTGCTGGCTGGTAAATCAAAAACGGTTGACAACACCTGGCAAAATCTGTCATTACCTACCGTTGCCATCGCTCAGATCGATATCACACAGCCACAGATTGCACCACAATTAAGTATTCGCGAAACACCAGACTCCTTTCATGTCTCGTTGGTCTTCCTCCCACCTGAACTTTCCGATTACGTGTACAAGATAGGGCCAAAAGAAAATACCGACTGCACAGATGACCAGAACTATATTCGCTATCGCCGAATTCCCCTCGGCATAGAACGTGGTGATGTTCCGATTCGACTTTGTGTAATCGGTTTCGATAATGCCAACAACCCTACCCCACCACTGGATATGCTATTTAATGAGTAGCAGGCACGATCACTAAACTCTCTCTTTAACGTTGGAATTGGATCGCCATCGCTCTTTTTGATCAGGTTGTTCGAAAGCGAGCGCGAGCTTGTTTTTGTTTAAAAGGTTGCAAGTGCTGATTTGGTCCGCACTGTGAGAATCGCTCTGGGTGAGAATTACAAGATCGTGGAGTTGAGGGCCTGGGTCGAAAGTCCTGGCGAACCTGAGCCCACCCACCTTCATTTGTGGGAGCTGATCTTGGACTAAAAACAGAATCGGGGGGTTTTACCTCCCGATGCTCGAATTTACTACTTTCTGGAACTAATTTTCAGGAATGACAAAGTTGAAACGGTGATTGGTCACCAGTGGGGATACATCGCATGGAATGTTTTGTTCCATAAAACAAGGTCCACACGGACCGATCGTCCAATCCATCGTGACCTTTGTTTGAGCAGATAGCGGTTTCTCTAATTTGTAGAAGTAGCTGATATCTACGGCTTTGCTCCAATCGGTAATATTGGCAAAGTCACTCTCAGCCCTCCATTTCGTTAAAGACCGAGCCGGATCAAGGCTTAACAGCGGATCACAGACCCGATTTGTGAAATCTTCTTCTTCGCTGACCACATTCTGTAAACCAGAGATTGTCAGATCGAGAATCAGATCTTCATCTTCAACCCGCACCTTTCGAACTTCCATCTGAATTTCCCCTACAAAGTCAATATAGTCTTGTTTTATTTCCTCAATTTGAAAATCAGTCTCGTTTGCGATGGGTTGAATGCACCCGGCCATTAGCAGTACTAAGGTCAGAAAAATCAAACCCAATGGTTTAGCTTTCATTATTTTCTCCTTTACTCAAAGCAGGCAAAAACCGAAATTTGATGGTCTAACGTTTCATCTGGAGAGGAAACCTCAACACCAGGGGGTGTTGCGGCAGCATGCATAGGTTTTACGCCAACCAAAACCGATGCGACCAACATGAGAAATAGAATTAACTTTTTTTTTCATTTCTTCCTCCTTACGCCGGGGAATAATCAGAATAATTGTATTTTAGCAGGTTCTTTTTCGAGGGACTGCCTTGCGTACCTGAAAATCGTGATATACTTTCATCCGCTCCGTTGCAAGACGGAGACACTATTACACACGCCTCGGGTCAGACCCTCCTGCGTGCCCCACAAGGGTTAGGAGGTTCGCAAAACCAGGCGGAGGCATAACGCAAAGGAGTTATCATGCCAAACATATCTATGAAGGCTCTCCTCGAGAGCGGTGTCCACTTTGGGCACAGAACCAACAAATGGAACCCCAAGATGCGCCCCTACATCTTTACCGAGCGCAACGGTATCCACATCATTGACTTACAGCAAACTGTAAAACTGCTCGACGAAGCCTACGACGTCGTGCGTGACACTGTCGCCCAGGGCGGCAAAATCCTCTTCGTCGGCACCAAACGCCAGGCGCAGGAAACGATTCAGGTCGAAGCCGATCGCTGCGGCATGCCCTATGTCAATCAGCGCTGGCTGGGCGGCACATTGACCAACTGGATCACGATTCAACAGCGAATCGTCGAGCTCACTCGCCTTGAAAAAATGTTTGAGAGCGGTGAAGTCAACCTGCTGACCAAAAAAGAAGGTCTCCTGCTTCAACGTGAGATCAACCGCCTCGACTCCCGTTTGAGTGGTCTGCGAAATATGAAAACCCTGCCAAACCTGCTTTTCATTGTCGACATCGAACGCGAAGACACCGCAGTACGCGAAGCTGTTTCTAAAGAAATTCCCGTAATTGCTATGGTTGACACCAACTGCAATCCCTCCAATATCGACTACGTTATCCCTTCCAACGACGATGCTATTCGTGCCATCAAACTGATCATCGGTCACATGGCTGACGCGGTTATTGAAGGTAAAATGATGCGTAAGGACGAAGAGGAAGAAGAAGAAGAAATCATCCCCACCCGCTCCATGATTTCTCGAAAGATCGAGGATGAAGAGGAGTTGGACGATGAAGACCTGCTCGGAGAGAGTACCCGCGCCAAGATCGTCTTCGAAAAGATTCAGCTGGAAGAGGAAGAAGAAGAAGAAGAAGCCACTGAAGTTGTGGCCGATACGGAAGACGAAGAATAAAGAAACGAGGCATCTCGAAAGGACAAATTATGGAAATTACCATTGATATGATCAAAGAACTGCGCGAGAAAACAGGCTGCGGGATCATGGACTGTCGTTCCGCCCTGCAAAATGCCAATGGCAATATTGACGCCGCAATAGAAGAACTGCGTGAGAAGGGTTTGAAAAAGGCGGAAAAACGAGCCAACCGCCAGGCCTCCGAAGGTCGCCTGGAAATTTATATTCACAGCGAGGGTCGCCTGGTAGTGTTGGTCGAAATCAATTCCGAAACTGACTTTGTCGCCAAATCTGAGAGTTTTAAAGAGCTTGCCCACGAGATCGCTCTACAGATTGCTGCGGCCTCACCCAAATACATCTCCGAAGCAGATATCCCCGCTGAAGTCATTGATGAAGAAAAGGCTCTGATCACAGAGCGCGTCCGCGAAGAAGGCAAACCCGAAGCTATCATCCCCAAAATCGTGGATGGCTTTATGAAAAAATTCATGGACGAGAACGTCCTGCTGAATCAGAAATATATCCGTGACGAAAGCAAGACCATTGCTGACCTGATCAATGACAAGGTTGCCTCTCTGGGAGAGCGCATCGTCATCCGCCGCTTTGTGCGTTGGGCCCTGGGTGAAACTACTCAGGCTGCCACTGACGAAGAAGAAGCTGCCTGATCCTTTTAGAGCCAACCACTGGTTGGCTCTTTTTTCATCCCTGCCACCGGAGGTTAAATGAGCGAACAAAAACAAACCAATAAATACAATCGCATCCTGCTGAAGTTGTCTGGCGAGGCATTGGCCGAGCCGGATGGATTCGGCATTTCTCCTACTCGAGCCAGGCACATTGCCGAGATGGTCAAAAACGTCCATGCAACCGGCGTGGATGTCGCCATCGTCATCGGCGCCGGCAACATCTGGCGCGGGGCCACCGGTGAAAACACGGGAATGGACCGTGCTACCGCTGACTATATGGGCATGCTTGCCACTATGATCAACGCGCTGGCGCTGATGGATGCCCTCGAGCAAATCGATGTTTACACGCGGGTGATGTCCGCGATAGAAATGCGAACCGTTGCCGAACCTTACATCCGCCGCCGAGCCATCCGCCACCTTGAAAAAGGGCGGGTGGTCATCTTTGGCGGAGGCACCGGCAACCCCTACTTCACCACCGACACAGCCGCCGCCCTGCGTGCCACCGAGATAAGCGCAGATGTGGTCATCAAGGCCACCAAGGTCGATGGTGTCTATGATCGCGACCCTGTGCTCCACCCCGAGGCGGTACGCTTCGACCGCCTCAGCCACATCGACGCGATAAGTCAGCGCCTGAATGTGATGGACAGCACTGCCATTTCACTGTGCATGGATAACAACATGCCCATCCTGGTAGTAAACCTGTGGGACCCTGGAGCGCTGATGGCCGCCATCCGTGGCGAACGGGTCGGCACCTTGGTGACCATGGAAGAGTAACCAGCCCGATACCATTTATCCAACCGCTTGCTGCCCGCGATAGCTTTTATCGCGGGCGGTTTCTTTTCTTTGCGATAAGTTTCAATGAACGACTCCATAAGAATTGAAGGATTATCCCCATAACTGCAGACATCTATCCCGGTACAATACGTAACTGTAATTCATAAAGTCTATACCATGTGCTGACCTCCTCACAAATCTTCTCACCACTCGCTTGCCAAACCCCGACCGCTGTGGTATAAAATGAGCTAATTACAGCCCTTGTGGCACTCTTATCCAGAGAGGTGGAGGGACCGGCCCTATGAAACCTCGGCAACCAACTTAACGTATGGTGCCAACTCCGGCAGAAAATCTGGAAGATGAGAGGCTAAAGCATATCCCGCGGAATGCCCCTCACTAACAGGGGCATTTTTTTATAACCTGAGGAGGTTACATTGACTACATTTATGCATTCACCAAAATATCTGTTCACCTCAGAATCGGTGACCGAAGGTCACCCCGATAAAATCTGTGACCAGATCAGCGACGCCATCCTTGACGCCATGATCAAAGAAGACAAGGCCAGCCGCGTGGCTTGCGAAACCGCCATTAAGACTGGGTTTGTGCTCACCTATGGCGAAGTCACTACCAAAACCTATGTCGACATCGATGCTCTCGTGCGTGAGGTTGTCAACGAAATTGGTTATGACCGCGGCAAAAAGGGCTTCGATGGCACCACCTGCGGCGTATTGGTAGCGCTTGCCAATCAGTCACCTGACATTGCTCGGGGCGTGGACCAAAATGGTCGCCCTGAAGATTTCACCTACTCGGATGAATACATTTCGGCTGGGGGCGCTGGCGACCAGGGCATGATGTTTGGTTACGCCTGTGACGAAACCGAAACGCTGATGCCAATGCCCATCTACTACGCGCACAAACTCACTCGCCGAATGGCTGAAGTGCGTAAGGACGGCACCCTCGGCTGGATGTACCCGGACGGCAAAAGCCAGGTGACGGTTGAGTATCATTTCGGTAAACCAGCCCGCATTCACACCATCGTGGTTTCCAGCCAGCATTCGGATAAATTCGAAGGTGTTGAGTTGAGCAATGACCGCATCCGTGCCGATGTCATCAAACATGTCATCACTCCTACTCTCCCTGCCGATCTGATTGACGATGACACCAAAATTTATGTCAACCCCACCGGCCGCTTCGTCATCGGCGGTCCCATGGGTGATGCCGGTCTCACCGGACGCAAAATCATCGTTGACACCTATGGCGGCATGGGACGCCACGGCGGCGGTGCCTTCAGCGGTAAAGACCCCACAAAAGTGGACCGTTCTGCCGCCTATGCTGCCCGCTGGGTAGCCAAAAACGTGGTTGCCGCCGGCCTGGCTCACCGCTGCGAGGTCCAGCTCTCTTACGCCATTGGCGTGCCTGAACCCCTGAGCATCAACGTGGAAACCTTTGGCACGGGAGAAATTGAGGACGTAAAAATTGCCGAAGCTATCAGCCAGGTTTTCGACCTGCGACCTCGCGCCATTATTCGCGACCTCGATTTGCTGCGCCCGATCTACCGCCCACTTGCCAGCTACGGTCACTTCGGCCGCGACGACCTCGATCTGACATGGGAACAAACCAATAAAGCCGACGCCCTGCGCGCAGCAGTCGGTCTGGCAAGTTAGAGCCGTTTCCAATCAGGTAACAAGCTAAAACAAAAAAAGCAGGCGGCAAGGCCTGCTTTTTTTGTAAAGACTCAACTGAATTTTCGCTTGCATTGGCATGCCGAAATGATTACTATTCTAGACCGATGGAATCTAAAAGACGGCTTCTGACAATCCTTCTGAGCATAATTTTTGTGCTTTCAACCGCGTTGGCGGTTAGTTTCGGCATGCGCTATAGAGAAGAAGTCCGCCAGCCACTGCTGGAGATGACTCTTCAATCCGAAAAAATCGCCACTTTTATGGCAGATTACAATCTTGCTGCTACCACTACCCCCAGCCTCACTCCAACCAACCTGCCTCAACCCAGGCCTCAAAAGTTGCTGCCGCCCACCCCCTCTCTGACACCCACCCCCACGCCTAATCCGCATGCCAAGGAGTTGCAGCATGCGCTCTCACTTGTTGAGATCAACTTTCCAGCCTGGCAGAGACTCAATAAGGACGTTCAAGCCTGGATCCATAACCATGCAATCGGGGTTGACCTGCCCATCGTCGACTCTCCTGACAACGAATACTATCTCACTCGTGATATTGACCTGTCCTATAAAGCCATGGGCTCGCTATTTTTTGATTATCGCAACAATACTGACTTCAGCGACCCCAATACCATCATTTACGGGCATAATTTTGACAACGGCCTCATGTTCAGCAACCTGGTCTGGTATAAAAGCCAGCAGTTTTATAAGCAGAACCCCTTTTATTACCTTTACACACCTGAGCAAGTGTACCGTGTAGACATCGCCGCGGGCATCGTTGTCTCTGAAACAGATACCACCTACCTGAAGGTCGACTTCCAATCCGACATGCAGTATCGCAGTCTGATTTATTTGATCAATGATAACTCCGTGATCGAAACCGGAATAGACCTTTCACCTCATGACCAGATCGTCACACTTTATACCTGCACAAACGATTGGCAAGGGCAGCGTTTTGTGCTTATCGGCAAAGTCACCAGGCTGGGTCCTTTCAACGATAGATAGATCTTTCTTGTTGATGATTTGCTTCGTGCAACCTGGTCTCGGTTTTTAATGCGTAACCAACAACATGTTTTTCAGAGTTTGTTCTACATAGCTTATACAAATAATTGATACGATACTTTCAAAAGATTAGAGTAACCATCCTTTAAGGTTTTCGGTACATACCAAGGAAGGTTAAACCATGAAAAAAATATCCACAATTTTGATTGCAGTTTTACTGCTGGTCAGTCTCAGTCAAGTTGAGCAGCCTGTGAATGCAGGTCAAAAATACCAGCTCAACCTCTCACATATTGAATGTGTAGGAACTCATGTAGAAATCCACTTTGTCTTGTTGCATACCAAAGCCGGGGATACCATCTCGAATCTCACCTATACCTACGGAACTATCTCTCCTGGTCCCCGCACGGGGAACGTTGTTCACTTTACTGACAATGTCCCTCCCGGATATTACAACGTCACCAGTGCTACTGTTTGGGTCAATAATAAATTGGTCACGCTTCATAACCCCGGCTCCTATGCTGGCGATTATGTCTGCCAACAGCAGACCAGTACACCGACTAATACACCGACTAATACACCGACCAATACACCGACTAACACTCCAACCAGTACGCCGACTAACACTCCTACCAGTACACCGACCAATACGCCGACTCACACTCCCACTAACACACCCACTAATACACCCACTAACACTCCTACGGATCCCCCCAAGAGTACTCCGACCAATACACCCACAAACAC
>CAZHXQ010000036.1:0-8271 GCA_964536465.1 uncultured Anaerolineaceae bacterium | reverse complement strand
AACACCCCTACGGAGCCACCCAAGGGCACTCCGACTAATACACCGACGGATCCACCCGACACCACACCCACCTTACCGGGTCCAACAAATACTATTTCTCCCACTGCCACCTTCTCGGTTCCAAATACCGGCCGAGAGAACAACTATCTGGAACTGGCCCTGTTTATTATGGGTCTTGCAGCCCTGGGATCAGGCTTGGCACTGTTTAGATTATGGCGCAAGCAAACTGAGGACAACCGCAGTTAAGTTCCCTACTACCCGGTGAAATAACAGAAACAACCTCTGACACATGTCAGAGGTTGCTTCTTGTTGTATCCAAAAAGGTGGGTTGGCTTGCAGCCTTGACCTTACTTTGGCAAGGCGAACAACTATCGTCTCAACTTAAAATACACCCAGATCATACCAAAAACGAGGGCGGCAAATAACAGTCCAATTTTTATATAAACAGGAACCATTGCTCCGCTGTGGTTTTCTTCTCTCAGAGGAGCCTGCTCTTCTAATGGCATCTCCATTTCGTCGACGCTCATAGCAGGTGTTACTTTAAGAATGGTTCCCACATTTTCCGGGTTGATCCCAAAAATTCTGGGCGCTTCACGTTCCAGGGAAAGCGAAGTTGCCAGGCTGGGAAGCTCGGTCATGGTTTCCGCTTCAGGTAAGGTTTCCTCCTGGGGTTGGTCAACGGGGCTCTGCATCCGCAGATCCACCGCGTCTTCCTCGGTGGAACTATCCTGCGCAGACTCTTCGGTCCAACTTTCCACCGGCATTTCCATCGTGTCAATATCACCTGAACCGCTGCCCTCGCTAACGCCAAAACAACCGGCAACAGGAATATTGATGTTGATGCTAACACCTCTGCTGTTGCCCACGCTGTCTCCTCCCCCCATACCATCAATTCCGCCCATACCGACCGCTCCATAACCCCAATTGAGCAGGTAAACCGGTTCTGAAGCCATAACTTTCAGACTGGACCCTTCTTCCTCCATTGTAAACAGCTGAGCATCCTCTTGCAGTTCATAATGCTGGGAGCTTTGTTCGAATGCAGGTGCTGGCAGTAAAACATTCTGGAAAATTAACTCACTGCCGAAAACCACCGCCACTAAAAGTGCGGAGACCAGGCTGGCCCAACCAAAAAAGGGCTGCAAAAAACGAGCTTGCCTGGCTTTTCTGGCCTCGGCGCGCGTAAGCGTAAAGTTGTGCGGTACTTTGCGCGTGGGCAGTTGTCCAACAGCACTTTTCAGCTGTCTCTGCTGTCGGTACAGACTGTTTAAATGAGGAGACGCTGTTAAACGCCGATTAAACTCATCCTGCTCCGCGGCGGTGAGTTTATGGTCCAGAGCAACTGTTAACAGCTCCAGATCTCTCTCGGTGACATTTTCTACTCTAATCATCATCTTCCTCAGAGTTCAGACGAAATTGATGAGGCAAAAGTTCCCTTGCCGCCTGTAAACATTCCTGCATTTTCAAACGCGCTCTGCTGAGTCGGCTTTTGACTGTTCCCACAGGGCTTTGGATAACTTCAGCGACGGTTTCGTAATTCTCTCCCGAAACATCCACCATCACCAACACAACCTTATGTTTTTCGTTCAGCTTGTTGATGCAATCCTGGATGGCCTTTTCCAACTGCGTGTTCATCACGGCTTCTTCAGGTCCCGCCGACTTATCGGCTATCCAGACCGGGGAATCGAAGATTTCACCCTCATCGGTCTCAGGCTCAAGAGCGACTGTGGGACGTCGTTTTTGTTTACGCAATTGGTCATAGCAGGCATTGGTTACAATGCGCAAAAACCAGCCCTTAAATGACCCTCCCCGATAACTATCCAGTTTTCGGTACATCGAAATAACCGCATCCTGCGTGGCATCTGCCGCCGCGGCGTCATCCGCCATAATGCGATAGGCAACGTTAAAAGCAAGCTCCTGATACTCCATAACCAGTTGGTTAAAAGCATCCAGGTCACCATTGGCAGCCTTCTCTATCAGGAGCGATTCTTCCATGATCATAATTGTTGCAAGTCTTGAGCCATTGAAAAACCGGCTCTTGCGGACTCGATTTTATCCCAATCAGCATCAGCCTTTATTGTTATCAGGGTCCGCTTCACGCAAATGAGGGAACAAAATTACTTCCCGCAGGGTGTGTTGCCCGGTCAGCAGCATCACCAGCCTGTCCACGCCCAGCCCCAAACCACCGTTGGGTGGCATACCGTAAGCCATCGCTCTCAGGTAGTCCTCATCCATCGGGTTGCGTTCTTCTTCGTCCTCGCTGTAGGTACGCCCCATTTCCAAAAAACGCTGTTCCTGGTCGAGGGGGTCATTCAATTCGGTAAAGGCGTTGCATATTTCCATGCCGCTGATGTAGCCTTCAAAACGCTCCACCGTAGAGGGGTCATCGCTCTTGGCTTTGGCCAGGGGAGAAATATCGCGCGGGTAATCATACAGGAACGTCGGTTGAATCATGATCGGTTCCAGATAAGTCTCGAGCAAGGTGTTGATCAGTTTGCCTCTTGAGACGCCCGGCTTGAATTCGATCTTTTTCTCGTGCATCACCGCTGCCAACGACTCAGCATCCGGATAGTCGTGAATGTCAATGCCAGCATGGTCGCTCAGCCCCTGGCGAATCTGCATACGATTCCAGGGCGGCGTCAGGTCAATTTCCTGCCCGTCATACTGGATCTTCATCGTGCCCAGCACTTTTTGCGCCACCTGCGATACCATCTGTTCTGTCATCTCCATGATTTTCATGTAGTCCGCGTAGGCCATATAAAATTCGAGCTGGGTAAATTCGGGGTTGTGTTTGAAGGAGACACCCTCGTTGCGAAAATCACGACCAATCTCATAGACTCGGTCCAGGCCGCCAACCAAAAGCCGCTTCAGGTAGAGCTCAAAACTGATGCGTAAATACAGCTGCTGATGCAGCTGGTTGTGGTAAGTTGTGAAAGGTTTAGCCGCTGCGCCGCCGTAAATTGGCTGCAAAATAGGAGTTTCGACTTCCAAAAACCCGCGTTCATCCAAATATTGCCGCAGAGCCTTGATCGTCTGAGCACGAATCTTGAAGATTTCTCTCACTTCGGGGTTGCCAGCCAGGTCAACATAGCGCTGCCGGTAGCGTGTTTCCGGATCGCTGACCTTGGCGTGGCGGATCACCTTACCATCCACGACCTCGTCTTTGTCTGCCGGCAGCTGTAGCAGCGCCTTGGCAAGCATGCGAAAATCGGTGACCTGCAGGGTTACTTCGCCTCGCCGCGTTCGAAACATCTTGCCGCTGGCCTCCATGAAGTCCCCCAGGTCATAGAAACGGACGAACTCCTCCATCTTTTCCTCACCAAGCTCATCGACCCGCAAAAGAAACTGAACCTTACCGCTCTTATCTTCAATATGAGCAAAACTTAATTTTCCCATGTTTCTGATCGCGCGCAGCCTGCCAGCCAGAATCACATTCACATCTTCGCTTGATCCTTTAGCTTCGGCTTTCTCAAAAGCCGTGATCGCGTCAGCATTGCTCGAGTTTTTGTGGGAACGGGTCGGATACGCCTCAATGCCTTGCTCACGCAGCTCGTTCAACTTATTCAGTCTTTGCATCTCCAACTCAGAAAATTCGTCTTTCAGCATGGTTTGTCCTTTACATTAAAAATGCCCCACCTGGTCTGGTGGGGCATTCAGTTGATCTCTTTCAGCCTATCTTCAGGATCTCAACGTTGAAAGCGCCACCCGGCGTTTCAACCTTGACCTTGTCTCCGACTTTGTGATTGATCAAGGCGTGTCCGATGGGAGATTCGTTCGAAATCCTGTTTTCCAGGGGGTTCGCTTCAGCTGGGCCCACAATCATGTAAGTCTCAGGCTCGTGACCCTCTTCGAGGATGGTCACCTTCGAACCGACCTTGACAATCCCCTGGGGGTTGTCTTCCTCGCCAATGATGTGAGCATTGGCAAGCAAAATCTCCAGGTCTTTGATCCGCCCTTCAACGAAAGACTGTTCGTTTTTCGCCGCTTCAAATTCCGCGTTTTCAATCAGCTCGCCATCTTCCATGGCATCTTGCAGCCGTTGAGCAACTTCTTTGCGTTTTTGGGTTCGCAAATATTCTAATTCTTTTTCTGATTTCTCATAACCTTCACGTGTCAGGTATGAACTTGGCATAGCTCTTTCCTTATATCTGGTCTACTTCCCCATGGGGATAAATACAAAATGCGCCTCGAAGGCCGAAGCCATCCAAACGCTGGACGCATATTATACTATGTTTTTATTTATAAAATTGTTACAATCTATTCACAGACACGTTGCGGACGCGCCACCAAAACTGCGCCCATTAAGTGCCTGACAGGCAGACTGTCAATTCCAGCGCGGCGGAGCAGGCTGCGGTTCCCGCCCCCGCTCTTTAAATAACCAGCCAATCGCCAGACCAAAAATAAAACCGCCGACGTGGGCAAAATAGGCCGTGCCGCCCTGGTCAGGCGCACTAAATGACCCGAACCCGCTGAATAATTGCAATAAAAACCATAAGCCCAAAACGACGATCGCGGGCACCAGCCTTAAGCGGGCAAAATAGCCAATTGGAATGAAGGTGTAAACCCTGCTGTTAGGATACAACACCAGGTAAGCGCCCAAAATCGCTGCAATGGCACCACTGGCGCCCACCATGGGGATCTGTGAACCCGGGTTAACCATAATCTGCAGCAAAGCTGCCGCCACGCCGCCAGCCAGGTAGAAAAGCAGGTAGACGACATGACCCATGCGGTCTTCCACGTTATCGCCAAAGATCCACAGATAGAGCATGTTTCCAATCAGATGCATCCAGCCGCCATGCATAAACATGCTTGTCAGGAATGCTGATATGTCTCTCAAATCGATCCCATCCTGGAGGTTAGCAGGGATCAGGGCGTATTCATAATAGATGTTCTCAAGGTTGGCGCTGTTCAAAAACATCCACAAGAAAACTAGCACGTTGATCAAAATCAGCCCGTAGTTAACAATTGGAGTGCGGTGTGTTTTTAAATCGTCACGAATTGGTATCATCTAATCTCCATTCTGTAGTTCTTTATAACGATTGTTGTTCAGCTAATAATACCTGTAATCTCGGATGGTCGCGGTAGAAGCCTCTACGATCCTCGGGCAGCAGCATGGCGATTCGGCACATGACCTCTGTAGTTGCCAGATCGAGCACATTCTTTTCGCTCTGTCCCTCTTCAGGTTGGGGTAAGTCGAACGGCTTGCCGAAAATCACCTTGACCTGCATCTTTTTTAACCTCAGAAAGCGCTTCATCATATCCGCAGACCCGATCACGGCTGCCGGGATCACCTGCACTTTGTTTTTGATGGCCATTAAAACCGTACCGTGTTTGCCTTCCATCAATTGGCCGTTTCGCGAGCGGGAGCCCTCTGGCGCTAAACCCACGATTCCACCTTTTTTCAGAAACGCCGATGCCTCTCTAAATGCCTGGAAGTCATACCCTCCGCGGGTAATCCAAATCACCCCCAGTTTTTCCAGGAACCAGCCAAAAAACGGGGCTTTTTGATACTCTCTCGCTACCATCCCCACAATATCTTTGCGCGGGCTCGACAACATCAGAAAGAGGGTGTCCAGACGGCTGACATGGCTGGTTGCCAATACGTATCCTCCGCTCGCGGGTATATTTTCCTGACCAATGACTTCTACGTTCGAAATCACATTGAAAACTGACCGTAATAATTTCATCACTCGTTCACGTGAGGCGCTCCAATTAACTTGCATTTGCATCCTTTACAGTACTGACCGGTAATAATTTTGTCCTCAGCAGAACATGCCGGCCGAAGTAAATAAACCCCACCCCAATCAGCCCACCCAGAATGATCACCACCATGTTAGTCAGACCTTGGTTAACTTCCTGTGCCATTAATGTGGGCACCAATTGGGTGATCACAACACTTAGGTTCCACATGCCGTGGATTATAAACGCCACAAGATAAATCACAAGGAGGCGGGCAAACTTCCGATCTCGCCAGCTTTCCGCCAGTGCCCAGCCGACCAGCCCGCCGTTAAAAACATGGATCAATGTGCCCCCCAGCCTGCCAATCAAAAAATAAACCCAGTCACCCCCAGGCGTCATGGCTGTCTGAGCCGCGAAGAGCATCCCTTCCAACAGGGCGAAGCCAGCGCCGCTCATCATCCCGGCAACGTAACCCTCACCGGGGCTGATGTTCAGCCCCAGCAGGGGCCAAACTGCCAGCGTCTTGAAAAGTTCTTCGACCACCGGCACAATCACGGCCACAAAGACGATCGCGGCGAGAATCACCACCGGGGAGAGGAAAAGTTCTTCGATTTCATTTAAGCTGCCAGGCATCCGGGTAAACGCGGCGGGATTGAGAACAACAATTATCACAATTGCAGAAACCAAAATTACTGCCTGTATCAGCAATATTATGGAGATCGAAAAGCTGCTGGAAAAGCTGATCACCGAGGCATCGCGGTCTTTGTGCTGCCCCCACAAGTGGCCACTCGCTATCCGCAGCAGCCAAACAACCGGGATCAAGACGCCCAGATAAACCAGCAGCGAGAACAGCCAATCCGGCAAAACTATAGAGGTATTCCAGGCTGCCACAGCCCAGATGATAAGCGGAAACAAGAGGATACTGAATCGAAGCCAGCCAGCCTGACTTGGTTTGGGGTGCTTTGTTTTGCTAGTGAGCCTTCCAATGCTGCCAGCCAGCGCGATAAATGCCATTAGAGCGACAAAACCGGCTGTATAGGCCCACAGGTAAAGGGCACGATCGGATACCTGATCGACAAGCAGGTTGGACCCTGTCTCTGTACTCAAACCCAACAGAAATAGAGTAAGCGAGCCAGCCCCCAGGAAGACCAGAATGTTCCACATCAGGTTCAACCAGTGCATCCAGCGGGGGCTGGTTCGAACAGTTAATGAGGGTCGAGCTGCTTGTTCAGGCACTACTTTTCGTTGATCACAATGCTGATGATCTTATCGCCCTGAGGTGCCTCAGGGTTATTATCAGCATCACGTTCTGTGATTTGATCCAACACATCGATGCCTTCGACCACCTTACCAAAGATGGTATAACCGCCATTGAGGGAGGGATAGGGCACGTAAGTGATAAAAAACTGGCTGCCGCTGGTTCCATCAGCCTGACCTCGCGCTACTCCAAGCATGTAGGGTTCGTCATAGGTCAGTTCAGGCACAATCTCTTCCCTGAATTGATATCCCGAGCCGCTCCAACCGGTACCTGTCGGATCGCCGGTCTGGGCCATGAAGTTGTGGTAAACCCGATGGAAGGTAACGCCGTCATAAAAGCCTTCTCTTGCCAGGTAGACAAACGAGTTGACCGCCAGAGGAGCCGCCTCAGGGTAAAGTTCGATGACTATGTCGCCATTCTCGGTGGTAATTGTGGCGGTATATTCTTTATCAGGGTCAATCACAAAGGGCGGACATTCGGTCATCCTATCCTGCTCAGCCTTGATCACCTCAACGAAATTGCCCAGGTAAGCTGCTGTCCAGTTACCAACCGGGCGGCGGTTGACCAGGATTGTTGGGGTGGAACTGACCCCGTTAGCAAACATGGTTTGCTGTTCAGTTGTGATCTTATCGATGACTTCGTCGCTTTCCAGATCAGTTCTAAATTGTTCCACATCCATTCCCAATTCATCAGCAGTTTCCACTAACCAGTCTGTGAAGTCTTCAGCCGACAGGGGTGCCAGCGTGTCTCTGTTCTCAAAGATCGCCGAATACATTTCCCAAAAAGATCCTTGCATGCCAGCCGCCTCAGCAGCATAAGCCGCGAGCGGGGCAGTCGGATGGAGGGATTCGAGCGGCAGAGGGCGATATACAATCTGAACGTCATCCGGATATTTTTCAAGCAGCGTCTCTAACTCGAAATAAGCCATCTCGCAATAAGGGCAGAAAAAATCTGTATACTCGATCACCGACAGGATAGGATCATCAGCCCCCTTTACCCAGTCCTCTTCGGTTACTGCCGGGAATATCGCCAGTTGTTCTTCCTGTTCCTCAGTCAGCTCCGGGAAAAGCGGACCTACCAAAGAGCAGACCATCTTGCCATCCTCATCTACCAGCGGCAGTTCCTCTGTCGGCACCGCGGGAATGACTTCCGTGGCTTCCTGGGTGACAGCCTCGGTTTCCACGACAGTTGTGGGCGTCTCCACAGGGGGAGGGGTTACTTCCTGAACCTCACAGGCGCTAAATGCCAGGACTACGATCAAAAAGAGCCACCAATACTTCTTAACATTTTTCATTATGAAATTCCTTTCAAATAATGGGACTTTCTGTCCCATCGTT
>CAZHXQ010000035.1:0-17640 GCA_964536465.1 uncultured Anaerolineaceae bacterium | reverse complement strand
GGAGTAGCGGTGTAACGGTCAGGCTTGAATGTTTTCAATGGATACCTGGACGAGGTCGATTTTGAGGATCACTTTTTCGACGTGATCACATTGTGGGATGTCTTTGAACACCTGGCTGATCCCAATGAAGCGCTGCGAATCATCAAGCGCATTCTGAAACCAGATGGAAGCCTGGTGATCACCATGCCCAATACTGATTCGTGGGAACGTAAGATATTTAACCAATACTGGGCAGGCTGGGACGTACCCAGGCATTACCATATTTTTTCTGAGGATGCCATAGAGCGATTGCTCCGTCTTCACGGCATGCATATCGACAATTTGATCAGTTTCACTGGGATGCTGGGAGCAATCAGGATCTCATTGGATTTTTGGCTGCAGGATAGAAGGATTTCAGAGACAAATAAGAGGCGGCTGAAAAAGATATACTATTCCCCGGTCTTTAGACTTTTGCTTTATCCATACATGCTCGCATCGAATCTTTTTTCCAGAAGCACGAGTATGACAATTTTTGTCTCAAACGATTCGTCATCGAGGCGGTAATCCTTTATTACTACTTAATTTGGTCCGGTTTGTAACACCAGAGCGATAAATAATTCGAAGGGGCTATTGTTTTTAGCGAAATACCTCATAGAATAAGAGTAAATAACCAATGGAGGTTCGAATGTTCAAAAAATTTTTAGCAATATTATTTGTCTTTGCCTTAGCTTTAGGTGTGGTAGCAACTCCTGCCCAAGCTGCAGTACCAGTCGAATACGAATCGAGTATTCAGGTTCGTAACCTGACCGATACAGCAGGCATGATTACGCTTAGCTTTTACAATCTGGCTGGTACGGTCGTCGGCACTCCGTTGACCGATAACATTGCCGCCAACGAAACCAAGAGCTACTACCAAAGCACCATGCCAGTGACTACCGGCTTTATTGGATCAGTGGTAATCTCTGCCAATGTTGAGATCGCCGCCATGTCCAACCTTGTTGGTCTGGATGCGGCTGTGAAACCGGTGAGCTATGCCGCTTATTCGGGTTTTGGTCAAGGCGCAATGTCAGCATATTTGCCCACACTGTTCAAAGATAACTACGGCTACAATACCTTCTTCTATGTCCAGAATACCGGCACAGAGAACACCGCAGTTACCATTCAATATTCTGATGGAACCACCAGCTCCCTTCCAGCGATCGCTCCTGGACAATCAGCTGTTGTAAATCAGAAATCAGAAACTCACACTCCCAAGGTATTCTCTGGGATTGCGACATCATCTGTGGCGCCCATTGCCGTTACCGTTGTTGAAGAAGGCCCAACCCTCTTCTCTTACACTGGCTTTGGCGCTGGTGCCGTTGATCCTCTCATGCCTCTGATCAACCAGAATAACTATGGTTATTTCACTGGTGTCCAGATCATGAATACTGGCGCTGCTGATACTGTTGTGACTGTTGAATACACCCCCTCGCTGGGTGGTACAGCTTGTGTCGAGACCCGCACCCTTGCGGCCGGCACCTCCAAGACTTTCTCGCAGTTTGTCTTCTATGTTGCCCAGAATGAATCCGGGGACCCTGCTTTTGCCACTGACTGTACTATGGGCGAAACCTTCATCGGATCCGCAAAGGTTACTGCCAATACAGCCGCAGCACCTCTCGTTGCCGTTGTCAACCAGCTGCAGCCTACCGCTGTCAAGGGCGGCGCCTATGTAGCTTTTGACCCCGCTCAGGGCGGACCCAAGATTGTCTACCCCCTGATTATGGACAGAAACTACGGTTACTTCACCAGCCACAGTATCGTCAACGTTGGCACTGCTCCGATCGGCGTAGATGAATTGAGCTGCCTCTTTACCGGTACCTCTAAAGCCGGCCCCGTCAGCAAGACTATCAAAAACAACGTTGCTATCCCTGTCGACGGTAGCTGGACTCTAAACCATGAAGGTTTGCTCGGTGACGGTTTCGTCGGCGGCGCAACCTGCACAGGCCCTGCCGGTGCACTGCTTGTTGGTACTTCCAACCAGTTAGGCGCTGGTACCGGGGTTGATACTCTCTTGGTCTCTGAAGGTTTCATAGTAAAATAGCAGACCAATAGACCCAAAGTAAGTTTAATAGAGGCTGGCAACTGCCAGCCTCTATTTATAATCAATCGCTGCCATTAATCCGGGAAATTATCTACATCGGTTGAGAATCTCATAGCAATCTCAAAGCAGGTCTGCTTGGCTGATTGTCTCGACATGTAGCGGTTATAATAACATCAAAGGAAATAAACATGAAGAAAACCACCACGTTCTTACTATTAGTAGCGGTTCTGATTTTTTCGCTTACGAGTTGTTTAAACACCAGGCCGGATGCGTCTCGTAACCCTGAAACGGTACAACCAGATGCGGATAAAACTCTCCCCACGCGAACACTGCCGGCGCCTGCTGAAGGTAGGGGCGTTGTCTGTGGTTATCTGATGGATGACGAGACGAATTTACCCCCAGAAGCAGCTCTTTTCCTTTCCGAAAATATTGCTTTTGGCAGAGAGGATGTGCCGGCGATGATGTCTTTCTCTTTCCAAACGAACCCCAGAGCTGAAATGGCGGAAGACGGTTATTATTGTTTTGAAAATGTTGAGCCCGGGGTTTATGCCCTCACCTTGTGGACCCCTCCAGATAATGTGGAATTTCTTGAGGCTGAAGATGGCCAGGATTACCTCTGGATCGAGGTTGAACCCGGCTCTGTGGTTGACCTGGGCCACCTTTCGCAATAAGTTTGAGTGCTCACAGAGTCACTGCTAATGAGCCCTTCTATCGCTGTGGTCATCCTGGCCTGGAATAATTATGATGACACGCGAGAATGCATAGAATCCATTCTGGGGCAAGGTCTGGTCGAGACTGACGTCTTTCTGGTTGATAATGGCTCAAGACTGGAACCTTTGGCCGATCTTCCTCACCAATTCCCTGAGATCAACTACATTCGTTCAGACAGAAATCTTGGTTTTGCGGCGGGTACCAACCTGGGCCTGCGAGAAGCTCTGGCAACAGAGAGCGAATATATCCTGATAATCAATAACGATACCAGAGCGGACGAATTCATGTTGCATGAGCTGCTCAAAGCTTTAAAGGACGAGGATGTGGGGCTTACAGCTCCTGTCATATATTACTATGATGACCCCGATAAGGTCTGGTCCAGCGGTGGGGCTATGAACAACCTTTTTTTGATGCCGCTGGAATCTCATAGCACCAAAAACATACTTGACTGCCCCACCGAGAGAACCTTTGTCTCCGGTTGTTGCTATTTGCTTAAGAGAGAAATGTTAGAACAAGTCGGGTTATTCGACGAGCGTTTTTTTCTGTATTTTGAGGACCTGGACTTTTGTAAAAGAATTAACGAGACTTTCTGGAAGATGAAAGTAGTTCCCGCAGCTAAGTTGTTTCACAAGGTTGCCCAAAGCAGCGGCGGGCAATTCAGTGAAAGAGAGCGTTTTTACTACGCTCTGTCGAGCGGGCTTTATTATCGCAAGCATATCCAACCTATTAATGCCATCCCCATCATATTGTTCCGTTTAGGAAATGCACTGAAGATGACAGTGACGCTTTTGCTGCGAGGGGATAGCAGGGTACTGAAAAGCTATTGGAATGGGCTCTACCAGGGCTGGTTCGGGAAAAAGCTGCAACAAGATAAAAAACCTTCAAGTCCGGATTAGTTGATAATTCCTGGAAGCGATATCGAATAGATCATCTTATAACCCAGCAACTGATCGGAGAGGCTGCCGTCTGCCTGGGCGCCTCCAAGGATAAACAGCTCACCACCAATAACGGAACATCGGGATTCCTTTAAACGCAGGGAATTGCTCTGACCGATGGCGCTCCAACTGTTATTCTGGGAATCATAGATAAAGAATTGTATATTTTCCTCGCTGTTGACCACCGCGTATAGTTCGCCCAGCAGGTCAAACAAGCAGCCAAGTGAACCGTCAACTGGCAAAGTTGCGCCTTCTTCCCAGGGGCTCTCACCCGGAAGGTCACGGTCAGGGTAATAACTGAGAACACTGACCTGAGAAGCTGTCTGTTCTGCCTTGCCTGTTATAACGATCTTGTTTTCAATTTGTACCGCCATGGCTGAGGTACGGGGAAAAGGCAACCTGCTCAATTCCGTCCATTCATCCAGTACCGGATTGTATTTCAAAGCGATGGTGCTTGCCTGAGACCCATCCCAACCACCGAAGAGATATAAGTTCCCTCCGAAAGCTGCCAGAGCGTAATCACTGAGTGCGGTTGGCAAATTGGCTTTCTCTAGCCAGAGATCGCGCCTGGGGTCAAAGACTTCTAATTTATCAGTCACCTTGCCATCCTCGGTCTCTCCACCCGGCACATAGATCTTTTCCCCCATTAATATTGCTGTCACATCGGTAACAGGCGTAGGTTTTTCCTTCATGGAGGTCCAGACATTTTCGGCTTGTGAGTACGTCTCAACTTTGTCCGAAATGCCCTGCTCTGATACGCCGCCAATGACAAAGATTTTTGACTCATAAGTGGTCGCGGCCATGTTTGAGCGTGGTTCCGGGAGAGGAGGATAAATCAGCCAACGATCCTCAGAAGTAAAATCAACTATGAGGGGCGCAGCCGATTCACCGGGCGCATTTTTTCGGGTAGCCAGATAAATTCCGAAAGCGATCAAGAGAACTGCCAGCACAATCAGGGTCGGCATAACAATATTGCCTGGCAGAAGCGTTTTTGAGACGGGTAAGCCATCTGGAGAGTGGCTTTCGCCATCCGGGTCACGGCTATCTGCTGGTAGAGCAGGGCTTACGATGCCGTTCTCGATCGCATACAAAGTGGCTTCTGTTCGAGAAGAGACACTGATTTTCTGGTAGATATTTGAGAGGTGCACCTTAACCGTGTTAATGCTGATGGAAAGCGCGACGGCAACTTCCTTGTTGGACTTCCCTTCCGCGATCAGGGAGAGGATTTCAACTTCTCGTGAACTTAGTGGTGTATCAGTCATCATAATAGGTGTCTGCTTTGGGCAGTTTGTCAATTATACAATTAAAACGTCCCTGATCTTTAACTGTGGCAACCAGACAGAGAGAAGGGAGGCAAAACCAGGTACTCGCTAAACCGACGAACACTCCTTGGGGACCTGATATGGTTGTCCTGGTATATTAAAATTCCTTCCGAAAGCAAGTAATCTCTTAGTTGAATATTGGGAATAGAATTTGTCTATATGGATCTTTAGAACTGATGTTTCCACTGGTGTAATACTTTTGACCCTGACCTCCATACCACCTCGACTCTGAATCGAGGCGTGGGCGGCCACCCCCAGTGCCGGCATGCCAGTTGATGGTCACATCCTGGAAGGTGATGTCCACAGCTTTGCCAAAACAATATTGTTTACAGTCATTCAGCGTTTTTTGTTCCACAACCATCAGATGCAGGTGGTGACCGGTGCTCACACCAGTGTCATCCGCTTTAGCGATAAATTGCCCCTGGGATACGTAAGTCCCTTTAACTTTTAAGTCGGCTGGAATACTGTTTTTGGCCAGATGAAGATAGATCTGATAAGTCCAGGGAGAGGTGGTGCGATCTTCCAGAGTAATGCTGTTGGCACAGTTGGAATTGCCGTTATTGCAGCTATCCCGCCAATGATAAACAAAGCCTCCTTTTGCAGCTACCACCTCAAACATGGTGCCGTCTGCAAAGTCAAAGGCGTGATTGCAGTAATATTGCGGATTGCACGAAGAGTGAGCCACAGACCAGGTCAATCGCTTTGAAAGGCCAGCTTCCCAGGGCAATCTGTACCCACCATAAACTGGCCCTGCGGGGCCGGCTTTGGGATCGGCATCAGGAAAAAAACGCGCGGCCAGTTCGCTGTCTTTAAAGTCAGATTCCATGAAAATTTGCCCAAAGTCCTCATCGCTAACCAGGTGGAGATGCCAGATCTCGTCCGACAAATCCCAGATGGCCAGGACGATCTCAGGTTCCCGTGCAATCACTTCGCCATCATGCCTGTCGCTCTCCGCCATCCATAACAGCGCCTGGCTGTAATCTTCGTTGAATTGCACCTCGTTTAATGACCAGGTGCTGTGACCGACCTGGTCTACCAAACCAGGCAACTGGGTATAAAGAAGCATCTCCAGGGCGCTCTGCCCCCCAGGAAGTGGGGTTGGAATCTCGGGTTCCTTGGGACCGGCGCCATGATTTTCCCGAAAGATCAGGAACATCGCCAGGATAAGCAGCACCAGCGTTGGAATCCAGATATTAAACACGCGGCTCTGGCGCTTAGGCGGTTCTTCGGTCGGGGTGAAAGTCTGTTCGCTCATATAAACCCACACGGTTTCTTAAATATTGTCACACCCTAAGGTGCAATTCCCTTGCCAAGCGGCAAAGTAAATAACCTCTAAACCGTGTTAGTGGCAAGACAATGAAATGCTGGCTGAAAACTAAAAACGTTTTTATACCTGCATAAACATTTCTGTAGCCCAAGGGGTACAATTGGGTCCCTATGAATTGGAAAGAAAAAGATAGTCTGACCCGCATCCTATTGGACGATCTCAAGAACTCGGCAAATTTAAGCCGGCGCAAAATCATCAATGGAATAATCGATTTGTGCGGTTATCGTCCAGCCGGTTGGATGGCTGAATTGTTGGCCAGAATCGATGAACAACTAAACGAAACATCGCTTCACGAAACTGCTGAAAGGGCAATTAATTCCTTGTCGGACGGTCTTATCATCAATAACCCGGACGCCATTCCAAATTCAGGGCCCCTCCTGGTGACTGCGAATCATCCCGGCTTTACAGATATACTGGCTATACTGGCTTGTTTGAAGCGCGATGATGTGAAAATAGTCGCTCAACAAAAAGGTTTTATGGCAATATTGAGAAATATCAACCGGCACATGCTGACGATTCATGCCGATTCCGTTTTTAAGTTGGAAGCCATCCGCGAAATTATTCAAGCCCTGAACAAGGGCATGGTTGTGGTCATCTTTCCCAAAGGACTGCTTGAGCCAGACCCCGCGATCATCCCAGGAGCCATCGAGTCGTTGGAGGGTTGGTCTGACAGTATCGGCATATTTCTTAGCAAGGCTCCCGAAACCCGTCTTTTACCCATACTGGTGAGCGGCGTCCTGACAGAAAAGGCCTGGAAAAGCCGTTATGCCAAACTGGGATGGAACCAAAAGCGCCGGCAACAATTTGCAATGGCAGCGCAGTTTATTGCGCAGCGTTTCTCAAATAACCTTCACTGGAAGAGGCCCTTAAGGATTGATATCGGTCAGCCCAAACGAGCTGAGGAATTAGATCCAGCCCTTGACCCCAACAAGCTTAACCTGGCGGTCAAACAGGAAATGTTGAAACTCATAAGAGCAGGTTCTTTAAAACTATAATTCAGCCTCCGACTGGTACGCTGCCACCGCCGCTTGATTTGGTATCCTCAGGCAGTATTTTCAAAAGCCTAACCTGCAGGCTTGGCACAGCAATCAAGTTCCATAGTAGGGTGATTATGATAAAAATGAACTCAAAAGCGCTGGGCTTCAGTAAAAGTTCTAAAACTTGCTGAGCTTAGCCAGACTCTCTTTTGCGTTATACTATTATCATCACATCCTGTCAGACTCACCCAATCGACAGGAAAAAACACTACCAAGGAGGCACTAAATGCCCGCAAAGGGATGGGTAGAAATTAACGAAACGTATTGCAAGGCCTGCGGAATCTGTATAACGGACTGCCCCACACATGTTCTGGCGCTGGATATCTCCCGGCTGAGCCCCAAGGGGTATCACCCCGCTTATATGCTGCATCCTGAGGAATGCATTGCTTGTGGGATCTGTGCTGTGGTTTGCCCAGATGCAGCGATCACTGTTTACAAAGGCACGCCACCAAACGAAGCAGGAGAAGGTGAATAATGGCACTTGAATTGATCAAAGGTAACGTTGCTGTTGCTGAAACAGCCCTGCGTGTTGGCCTTGTCTCCTACTTTGGCTATCCAATTACCCCTCAAACCGAACTGCTTGAACATCTTTCGGCACGCATGCCGGAACTCGGCCGGGCCTTTGTTCAGGCTGAGAGCGAGCTTGGCGCGGTTAATATGGTTTATGGCGCTGCCTGCACGGGGTTGCGTAGCATGACCTCAAGCTCCAGCCCTGGCGTCAGCCTGATGCAGGAAGGCATCTCCTATATGGCCGGCACGGAAGTCCCCGCTGTCATCGTCAATGTGGTGCGTGGCGGACCAGGACTGGGCAACATCGCGCCCTCGCAGGCTGATTACACCCAGATGGTACACGGTGGGGGACACGGTGAATATCACCTGATTGTCCTGGCTCCGGCTTCAGTACAGGAAGCTGTCGACCTGACGGGACTGGCATTTGACTTAGCCGAAAAATACCGAATGGTAGTCTGTATTCTGATGGACGGTTATTTAGGACAGATGATGGAACCTGTCGAATTACCCCCCTTCGCCCCAGTCCGGACAACAGCTCCTTCGTGGGCGGTTGGCGCGCAACACCCCGAAGGTGAGCGTGCAGTTTTGACCTCAATTAACATCAGCCCTCCTGAGCAGGAAATTTTCAACGTCAAAATGATGAGCCGCTGGGAAGAAATTGAAAAGAATGAAGTCCGCTATAAGGGCTATTACCTCGAAGATGCTGAATACGTGCTGGTTGGTTTCGGAACTGCAGGCAGAATCGCGCTGACATCCGTGCGGGCTGCCCGCGAAAAGGGAATCAAAATTGGTCTCCTGCGTCCGATCACTGTGGCTCCATTTCCTTCAGATGTGCTGGATGAGCTGGCCAACCGCGTCAAGGGCTTTTTGGTGGTCGAAATGAATAACGGTCAGATGCTAGACGATGTCTCGGCAATCGTGGCCAGGCGAGCCCCGATCCAATTTTATGGACGTATGGGCGGCATGGTACCGTATCCTGATGAGATCAATAAGGCTATTGAAGAATTGATTAGTGGTGAACACGACGTCGATCGGGATGCTCGCGGGGTTTGGTTGGCCAAGATGCGCGAATTAGTTGGAACAGGAGCCTGAGATGCTGAATACTGATGTGAAATTGATCTACGAACGTCCGCATGGTTTTACAGAAACAGCCACCCACTACTGTCCTGGCTGCACCCACGGTGTCGCGCACCGTTTGATTGCTGAAGTATTGGAAGAAATGGGCGAGCTGAATAACACGATTGGTGTCGCGCCGGTCGGCTGCGCTGTTTTCGCCTATAACTACTTCGATTTTGACTTTGTTGAAGCCGCTCACGGCCGCGCGCCTGCCATGGCGACCGGCATCAAACGTACGCTGCCTGACAAAACCGTTTTCACCTACCAGGGCGATGGCGATTTGGCCTCGATGGGTATGGGCGAAATCGTCGCTGCCGCCGCCCGTGGAGAACAGATTACGGTTGTATTCATCAATAACACGAACTATGGCATGACCGGTGGGCAGATGGCACCCACAACGCTGCCGGGTCAAAAAACCAGTTCTTCACCCCTGGGTCGCGATGTGGAGACCCAGGGTTACCCCATCAGAACAGCTGAGTTACTGTCAGCATTGGACGGCGCCTCCTACGTGGTTCGCCGCAGCCTGCATGACGCGCGCAACATCAGGCAGGCCAAGAAAGCCATTCGCACGGCTTTCGAAGTGCAGAAACGAGGTCTGGGCTTTTCGTTTGTCGAGCTGCTGTCCACCTGCCCAACCAACTGGGGGCTCACTCCAGTGAAAGCGCGGGAATGGCTGAAGGAATTTATGATTCCTCAGTATCCGATTAGCGATTTCAAGGTTTCATCTGCCGTAGAAGAAATGGCAAAAGGAGGCTAAACAATGCAATCAGAAGTAATTATCTCTGGATTTGGTGGTCAGGGCACTCTTTACGCCGGTCAGGTTTATGCTTACGCGGCAATGGACGAAGGCAAACACGTTACCTGGATGCCTTCATACGGCCCCGAAATGCGCGGAGGTACGGCCAACTGTACAGTCGTGATTTCGGATGAAGAAATTGGTTCACCCAGCGCCCTGCACCCCCGTGCTGTGATCGCGCTCAATTTGCCATCTCTGGATAAGTACGAGCCGTTGGTCGCGCCGGGTGGCTATCTGATCGTCAATGAATCGATGGTCAACCGGCAACCGACCCGCACCGATATCCATTGGCTGATGGTTCCGGCAAACCAGATTGCACGCGACCTTGGTAATGAGCGGGCCTCCAACATGGTTTTGTTGGGCGCTCTGGAAGCTAATATGAAGGCTCTGCCTGAAGGAGCTTTGGAACGGGCACTGAAAGGACACACCGCTGAACGACTGGAGAAGTTTGTTGACATGAATATCGAAGCCCTGAACAGGGGCGCGGAATATAAAGTTTAGTAAGCCAGTCAAAAAACCGGACCCGAAGAAATGTCTCTTCGGGTCTTTTTGTATACAAGTATAATTTCAATGATGGAAAGAGACTTTTCAATCCCAAAAAGCCGCAGCCTGGTTATCTATGGGCTGATTGCAGCCCTATTAATTGCTGGCATTCTTTTTTTTCTGATCAGCGGCTCAACCACAAACCAGGGTCTGTTGGCTATCATTTTCATTGTTGCCGGACTGCTGCTTCTATTCCCCCTTTTACTGGTAATTTATCGGATTATCACTGTTACAACCACGGTCTACAGACTGACCAGGGGTGCCCTGGAGGTTAAATGGGGTTTAAGGCGAGAACTTATCCCAATGAGTGAGATTGAATGGGTTCATCCGGTCAGCGATTTTGAGACACCGCTTCCGCTGAGGTTTAGGCCGATCCGAAGCTCATATTACGAGGAGACAACCATCAAAGGGCTGGACAAAACGTTGTTCGTGGCGACTGCCCCGGATCAGATGGTTCTGATCAAACTCGCTCACGCTTATCTGGTCATCTCTCCCCAGGATAAGGCAGCCTTTACACAGACCTACACGCAGATGTCACAACAAGGCAGTCTTCAAGAAGTACAGGCTGAATCTGAAAACCTTAGGATGCTTTGGGGGCGGGTTATGGATGACCTTCGGGCCAGGCGTCTTCTGCTTGGGGGCGCTGTTAGCCTGGCGCTGTTGATTGTCCTGGCGGCAGTGATCGTGGCCATCACCTCACAAGTCATCTGGGTGAGCATGGAAGTGGTGCCATCTGCCAGACTCTTTCTGCTGGCATTACTGGGGCTGCTTTTCAGTAGTCTCAACACCTTGCTGGGGCTTTTCCTCTATCTGCAGGAGCGAACCAGGAAGACAGTGGTTTATCTGATCTGGGGATGGTCGATCTTGACAAATGGTCTTCTGACGTTGGCTATGATTTTTATGAGCGTTTGAGAAAAAGGTTAAAATACCCTGAGACTGTTTTGATAAAAAAACGGGTGGTAAGTTGTCTGGAGATTTTGTGTTCGAAAATGACCTCACAAAACTCAGCTATGCTATAATCGTTATCCTGATGGGGTGTCAAATCACGCCGTCATTATGCTATGAAAACTAAGCGCACCTTACCAACCGATGACAACAGGTGGATGGCGATTGTCTTGGGTTTCCTCTCTCTGAGTTTGGTTATTTCAGGCTGCAATCCGTCTGGTCGACCTTCTTCTGGTCAGCCGGGGGGTGTTCAAGCCGGCATCGCTTCTTATACGCCCAGTCCCACGATTACACCGTTCCCAACCGCCACCCCAACGCCCTGGCCAACCTTTGTTCCGGCTCTGGAGACCTGGCCCACGCCAGCGCCCCCTCCCGCAGCACGGGCGGAACTGCCCGAAGGCACAACAGTCTGGCTTTTGCTCGGCGCGGAGGAAGCGTTGCCTACCCGTGGACGCACGCAAGCGATCCACCTGGTGCTGGTTAACGAACGCCTCTCAAAGGCCAGCCTGATTTCGATCCCTGGTTCAACTTTTCTTTATCTTCCCGGGCAAGGAATGGGCAGGATCAACACCGCCTGGCCGCTGGGCGGAATGAAGCTGATCTATGACACCCTGGGATACAATTTCGGTTTACGCCCCGATCGGTATGTGGTTGCGCATGATACTGAGTTTAGCTGGCTGGTCGATGACCTGGATGGATTGGAAGTGAGTGTGCTTTACCCTATTCGGGATGACTGCGGCGGATTGCCAGCAGGTTTGCACAGCATGGACGGTCAGAAAACCTTGTGCTATGTGTCTTATTATGGGGATGATGATGTTTATCGAACAACCAGGCAGCAGCAGGTGCTGCAATTGCTCTTTACAAAATTGGTTCAATGGGGTCGATTGGCCAGACTGCCAGTGATGTACCTGTCTTACGATCAAAACCTGGATACCGACATAAGTCTGCTTGACCTGATCTGGCGTATACCCCTGGCTTTACGCCTGGGCGACCCGGAACGGCTCAAGACCTTTGTTTTAGGCTGGGAATCCCTGGAACAATGGCAACTACCAGACCACACCCAGGCGGAGGTCCTTTTACCCCGCGAAGGAAAGATAAGCCAGTTGGTCAGCCAGGCTATCGAGGCTATCAGCAATCCTTCGGCTTTGAATGCGGTAGTGCTAACCTATGAATTTCAACTGACCCAGGCGATCGGAATGACACAGACGGTGGATGCTCAACTGACAAAAGTCTCTTTCCCAACCAACACACCAACCCCTCCGGTGTTGGTGGCACCCACAGCAACAGCTGCAGGGCCGTGGACGTCGACGCCTGTTGCCACCCGGCAAACGCCAACCGCGACATGGAGACCCACGAATACGCCGGCTCCCAGTCCGACCAGAAGTGACCCATATCCGTTCCCGACTGCAATTTGGGATACACCCACAGCGTACCCCTAAAGGGTAGACGTAAAAATAAAATGAAAAACAACAAGCAAAACATAAACCGCATCATCAGGATTTTCGTGGTGTTTGCATTGTTGTTAACATTTTTTAATTCAAGCCCCGCAAAAACCTCTCCCACTCTCTTTTCTGATAAGAAACGCACCGTCAAAATTTCGGTAGATTACACACTTTACGAATGGTGGCTGCTCTCATGGAAGACCTCTGAGGTGGTATGCCAGGTCTACACCGAGCACGAGTCCTGGCCTGACTACAGCGAGGTGCTGTATTTTTGCGGCGCGACCATCCAGAAACAATGGATGCAGACTAACGCCTGTCTTTATAGCGAGAGTGTCACACAGCCAGAAGAATGTCAGGGTTTGTATTTACATCTGGCCAATGTGACGCCTCTTCAAAAGGAAGTCGAGGTCAACCTGCCGCCGGCTGAAGTGTTCATCTCGGTCGTTGGGTGTGACCAGGCTCCTGGTCAAAACAACTGTACCAGCCTGCCTTATTTGCGTTTCCAGGCCTATGAACCGCTGCCAAATGAAACTACGATTCAGATTGTAGGACGCATGAACGGGATGGGCTTTAGCTGCCCGGGTGGTTACTGCGATCTGCCGCTCCAACCAACCGGCACAGATGGAGTTAAAATTGAATTTTGGGCGGAATCGAGTTACGGTGATAGCAGTGATGTCTTTAGCGCGCAGGTCCGGGTGATCCCCTGGGGCGACTTTGCCAACCCAGACAGTCCCTCTGTCGACCAACCAACCTACTATGTTGACGTTCTCAGCTCCCAGTGGGTAGGGGAGGGGAAATCGAGTTGCTCGGACATTTGGCAGGCCTTCTTGCCTATAGATGGCCCTCCAGCCTGGCTGCGCACGCCTCAACTGGCCGAACAGCTCGAGACCGACAGGCAATACTATCTACTGGCGGGAATGTTAATCCAGCAGGGTCTGGTGGATGCCAGCCATTGCCAGGCTGCGGGCTTGGAAACAAATGGCGCCGCTACGGTTTGTGGCATGGAAGCTGCCCAACCTCTTGTTGATCAGTGGCAGAATCAATTTAATGCCGAAATAATCCAGGTGGCCAACCAGACCGGGATTCCAGCGCAGTTGATGAAGAATATTTTCAGCCGCGAAAGCCAATTTTGGCCGGGCATCTACCAAAAAGTCTCCGAAGCCGGCTTAGGACACCTCAGCGATCTGGGCGCAGACGCAGTTCTGCTCTGGAACCCCAGTTTTTACAGTCAGTTCTGTCCATTGATCCTGACGGAAGAGACCTGCCAGCGCGGTTTTGGCAACCTGGATATCGACCAACAAAAGATGCTGCGCGGCGCGTTGGTACAGAAGGTCAATGCGGCCTGCCCCGGCTGCCCAGTTGGAATCGACCTGACGCAGGCAAACTTCAGCATCAGCATTTTCGCGCGCAGCCTTTTAGCAAACTGTGAGCAAGTCAGACAGATCATTTTTAACAACATCGGCAAGCAGCCCGGTCAGTTGATCAGTTATGAAGATTTGTGGAAATTTTCTTTGGTAAATTACACCAGTGGCGCCGGCTGCCTGGGCAACGCGATGCAGCGAACCATAAACAACGGAAATTCTCTGACCTGGGAAAACGTTGCCTATAACCTCGAGCCAGCCTGCCGCCAGGCGATCGAATATGTGGATGAGGTCTCGACCATGCCGGTGGAAGAGCCGCCAGGTGTCGAAGATTTGATGTCCGATCCTACCCCTGAGGTGCCGCTCGTCCCCACGCCGACCCCGCAGAGAATTATTTATCCGACCACTGCGCCCTACCGCACGCCCACACCTTACCCTTAGGTCAGGAAGGCTGGACCCGTAAAACCAGCGATCAATTTTCAAAAATGTAGGGGATAAACATTTCAACCGGGAACAGTCTTAGACCCGGTTGAAATCAAGCCGTAAAGTGGAAATTGGTTGGTTAGATTTTTCCGGAACGCATTAATTCAAGCTGGGTTTCCAATTCAAGCCGTTTTTCAACCCCGGCCTGGCTGACTTCATCTTGAACGTTCTCGACGTAATCTTTGACCCTGGTTTTTAATTCGTCACCGGAATAGGGTGTCAGCAGCAAAACCAACGCGCTGCCTAAGAGACCACCTAAGAAGGCTCCTTTCAGCCAACTGGACGATTTGCTCATAGAATCCTCATTTCTTTATATGTATACTTTGACTATGTATAACTAATTATATCTGCAGACCGGCTTGAGGCTCTCCATCTTTCTACAAGAATCGTTTAAAGAGGGATCTCTATCTAGATAAGCGGGGTAGGTCGGGTTTCCGATATGATGGGTCTGTCACTTAACTTAGCCTGATAGTTTCTCTGAGATGATCATATCCAGAGGCAAAGGTTAGAAATCTTCAGTCTAAAGGCACTGCCACTAGCTGTTGAGCTCGTTTTCAGGCAACCAGTTCGATCAGATTGCCTTCCGGATCGCTGAGTACGCTCTCGTAATAGCCATCGCCAGTCAGGCGGGGACCGTTAAGCAGAGGGCGACCGCTCTGTTGCAGCTCCTCGGTGAGCCTGTCCACCTGCTCTGGGGAACCAAGCTTAAATGAGATATGCACATAGCCAAGTGGATGCTCGCCAGTCGCTTTGGGGCTCATCAGCGGGCGCCGCATAATTTCGAGACGGGTGCCATCATCAAAGCTGAGGAAATAAGTTTGCAGGCCGGTGCGCGGGTTATGGTATTTTTCATTGGCGTCAGCCTTGAAATGCCTGACGTAAAAATCTTTCATCGCTTCAAGATCGTTTACATAAAGGGCAACATGCTCGAGTTTCATCTTTTACCTTGCTTTCAACTGCACGTAGCGCAGTAATTCCTGGATATAGTCGCGATTGCTCAGGTCTATTGAGGTTTGCCTGGAAGTCCCGCTCGCGCCGCTTTTTCTTGATTCCATCAGTGAGAAAAATTTCATCAGCAGGCGATCGAAAAGGCCCATCTTGTCGTAATCGATCCCGGCAAGATAGTAGTAAAAATGGGCTGGTCGGGGTTCACCATTACGAAAGTTGGTTTTGAAAATCAGCTCTTCATAGCCTTGTTT
Source organism: uncultured Anaerolineaceae bacterium (assembly GCA_964536465.1). Taxonomy (GTDB): domain Bacteria; phylum Chloroflexota; class Anaerolineae; order Anaerolineales; family Anaerolineaceae; genus Mesolinea. The sequence continues at coordinate 1,854 of CAZHXQ010000035.1, read as the reverse complement.
TGGCGGGGTCGTGCCCGTGGCAAAAACCACCCAGACTTTCGCAGGAAACTCCTTCATCCAGCGCTTGATCCTGGCGATGCCGTTGATCTGACCGGCATAGAGACCGGCACCATAAACGATCAGAGCGTAGTCTTGCAAGGCTGTTTGCTCGAGATCAGCCAGGTTGATCGCTTCGCACCCCAATGCTTCAGCTATCCACAGCGCATAGCGCTGTGAGAAACCGGTTTTGGATTTATACAGGACGAGCATCTTTTTCATGCCTCACCTCAGTTGTTTAGTGTAACTGATTTCGGGGCTCGGGAAGAATCTTCAGTTGCCAGACAAAAACCCAGAGACTGACAAGGTCGTTAACCCCGCCAGAATATTTGCACTTATGGCGGCACTACTTAAAAATTCACACTCAAATCCATGCCATCGTACAAATCCGCGACTTCGTCATAACCATTGAAAAGCAGGGTGGGGCGGCGCGAGTTTTCCCCGATGCGGATCTCGGTTGCCTGGCTCCAACGGGGATGGTCGACAGCGGGGTTGACATTGGCATAAAAACCGTATTCGTTATTTGCCAGCGTCTTCCAGAGGGTCGCTGGTTCTTCTTTGACCAGGCTGATGTGCGCGATCGATTTGATGCCTTTGAAACCATACTTCCAGGGCACCACCAGCCGGATCGGAGCGCCATTTTGTTTGGTCAGGGGCTCATCATACATCCCAGTTGCCATAAGCGTGAGCTCATGCATGGCTTCGTCCAGCCGCAGACCCTCCGAGTAGGGCCAGGGGTATCTGCGCAATGAGACCTGCCCCGGCATTTCATCGGGGCGTAGAACCGATTGGAACTGAACGTAGCGGGCTTCGTCCAATGGTTTGATATCCTTCAAAAGCTTCCGCAGTTGAAAACCCTGCCAGGGCAGAACCATCGACCAGCCTTCCACGCAGCGCATGCGGTAGATGTGTTCATCGATCGGATAGCGCTTCGTCAACTCGTCGAACGAGACCGTTTGTGGATTTTTGACCAGTCCGTCTATTTGGATTTCCCAGGGGTCGATTTTGAAATCCCCGGTCTTTTTGGTAACGCCGTTTTTTGATAAGGAAAATTCATAAAAGTTCACATAATTCAAGGCATCTTCTTTAGCGGTCAAAACGTCCCGACCGCCGCTGCGGACAGCAGGTGAACCTGAACCGCTCGGTTCGCAGGCTGCTAACAGAAGCGCAGCAGAGCTGAGCCCCATCGCCCGCAGAAAATCTCTCCGGTTGAGGTACAGCTCTTTGGGGGTGACCTGGTCTTTGGGTGTTGGTTGAATGGTCTTCATCAAGGTCTCTCTCGGCTTATCGCCGTATTTTTTGATAGGTAACCTGGATAACTGGTTTTTTCTTGCCCAACAAAGCCAGAGGCAGGAAAATCAGACCCAAACATCCGGTTTTGATCAGCGACCAGCCCCTGTCTACGGTTTGAACTGCTATGACCCGATAGCCGCGTGATTCTTTCCTGGCGATTGCGCGGTTGGCGGCTGCCTGACTGTAATAATATTCAATCCTGGTTTTTTGCATCTTTACCTCTGCTTAAATCATACCTGTTTTTGGTGGATATTCTAAATTCTATAGAGGGATGACACTTGTGAACATATCCCTTTTTAAGGGGAGAGAGAGAATTGAATATGACCCTGCTGGGAGTGCTTTGTTTCCCAGCTTGCCGGGACGAAGAGTAGAGAACCTAACCAGAGGATTAAATAAAAAATGACCCTGCTGGGAGTGCGCAGCCTGCTGGCTTGCCAGTGCCGAACAGAGAACCAATCAGTTAAATAAATAATGACCCTGCTGGGAGTGCGCAGCCTGCTGGCTTGCCAGTGCCGAACCGAGAAC
>CAZHXQ010000034.1:0-17828 GCA_964536465.1 uncultured Anaerolineaceae bacterium | reverse complement strand
AATAGGACATTTCTATTTAGCCAGCATTAGGACATTTCTATTTAGCCTTGACAATACGCGCATAGAGAGATGTGTCTATCGCCAGCAAGGACGGAGTTTTCCTTTCGCTCAACGCTTCCCACCAGCTGGGAATCCAAAAATCTTGACTGTTGTGTTGGAATGCGAGTATACTTTCTAAACTTGCCGAAGTGGCGGAACAGGCAGACGCGCACGACTCAAAATCGTGTACCCTCGGGTATGTGGGTTCGATTCCCACCTTCGGCATCAAGAAAGCCCCTCCAATTTTGGAGGGGCTTTTAGTTTTCAGACTGAAACCTGGGTCTGCAGGCGTGATCAGTTGCAATTGGCAATGTAATGCTTGCTTTTACATTGCCTGACTTTGCAGTGTGGGTCCTGGCAGAGGTGCCAGGAGCTGTTTGAAAGCATCTCCCTGCGGGTCTGATTCAAGCTCGCAGATCGGAGGGACTTGTGAAGGTTTTTGGCCGAACTCCTGACGAAGCAGTTCTGTTCGGTATCGTAGACATGACAGCATTGCTTTAGCTTAATTAAACGGAACATCCCTTTCCCTTTCTTTGTTAAGTAACGCAAACCCAGACAGTCGAAAACTAAATAGTCGGACGGTAAGGATCAGGGGATTGGGATGGTGGATGGATTTGGCATAGTCTTTTGCGTCTTGATTATGCACAATTAGTTTACCACCCGCTTGTCAGGGGTCAAGGAGTTTTCGGCAAGTCTTATGATTCGGGCCAGGATTTTAGTTGATGAGTCAACTATGATTAAGGGAGTTACTAATAAGATAACACAAATTTATTCAATTTGGGGGCTTTATGCAAATAACGGGTAAATTGTCGCCATTTTGACCGGGATATGCTATAATCTCTATCGTACTTATTCATTCGGAGTACCGGCAGCAGGGGACCGGTGCAGAGAGATTGCCAGTAATAAGGGAGCAAATTAGTGGCAATCTTTTTTTTAATCAGGTGCATGGAAGAAAACCACGCTGACCCCGTCTCCACCTTCGTTATCCTGCCCTCTCTCCCATCTTGAAACCAAGGCAGAGTGCCGCAAGGTATCACGAACGGTTTCTCGCAATGCGCCCGTTCCCTTGCCGTGGATGACGCGCACAAAAGGCAGTCCCGAGCTATAGGCGCGTTCAAGGTATGGGTCAAGTTGGTCAAGAGCGTCCTCTACTCGCAATCCCCGCAGGTCTAACTCCAGGTCAGCGCCAGCCACACTGGGCAAAGAGGTGCGCCCCTTGCCCTGGCTCTTTTTTTCGACAGCGGGCTGGTTCTCATCCCGAAAAGCACCCCTTCGGGAGATATCCTGAGCAAACAATCGCAAACGTAGGGCCCCTGCCTGGACTTCAAACTGCTCTCCGTCAATAGCGGTGATCGTGCCATCGATGCCCAGTTTTTTGATGTGCACTCTCTGCCCAACTTCAACCGGTCCGCCGGGCCTGCGGGGGAGATGGGTTTGTTTGTGTCGATGGACCAGTTTTTCTTCCTGCTTTTTCTCGAGTTGCTCTAATTTTTCCTGCACCTGCACTAACTCAATTTTTCGTTCTGGTTCAGATTTCAGGCGTTTGATCATCTTTTGCAAATCACGTACCTGGTCTCGTAACTCTTCCAGCTCGTCCTCAGCCTCTTCGCGAGCTCGATTTAGAATCTGCTCGCGTTCGTTTTCCAGTTTTTCCAGGTGGGTTTCTAACTCGGCTTCTTTCTTTTGGGCAGAGAGTAGGGCTGCCTCAGACGCATGGAAATTCTGGTTGGCAAGATTGCGCTGACGGTGGATCTCTTCCAGAAGATCATCGACCTGGAGGTCATCGGGGTTGATGTCTTTTCGGGCAGCCTCCAGGATTTCCGGGTCGAGCCCCAGCCGTTCGGCGATCGCCAGGGCGTTGGAGCGCCCAGGCAGACCAATCATCAATCGGTAGGTGGGCATGAGCGTTTCCGGATCGAACTCAAGGCTGGCATTGGTCACCCCGGAAGTGCCATGCGCGTAGCTTTTAAGTTCTGGGAAATGCGTGGCGACGAAGCAGGTGATGCGCCGTTTAAGCAGATAATCCAACACCGCCCGTGCCAGGGCGGAGCCTTCCTGTGGGTCCGTCCCCGATCCCAGTTCGTCCAGCAGAACCAAAGAGCGGGAGTTCGCCCGCCTTAAAATCCGCACGAGCTGGCTGATGTGCCCTGAGAAAGTGGACAGTGATTGTTCGATCGACTGTTCGTCACCGATATCTGCAAAAACATCTTGAAAAACACTGATGCGCGAGCCGGAACGGGCCGGAATTTGCAAACCAGCCTGAGCCATCAGCACCATCAGACCAATGGTCTTCAGCGTTACAGTCTTACCGCCTGTATTGGGACCGGTGAGAACGACCGAAAAGGTCTGCTTATCTAATTGAACATCGATGGGTACCACCTTGTCGGGCGGAAGCAGCGGGTGGCGGGCTCGGATCAGGTGGATGAGGCTGCCTGGGTGCAGCCCTTTATCCCGTTTTTCAAAAGCGACCAGTTCTGGTTGAGCGGCATGCAGGTCGTCAGCATAGCGGGCTTTCATAAAGATCAGGTCGAGGTCTGCCATGACTTCACTGGTCAGGATCAGCTCTTCTGCATAATTGGCGATCTCGCCACTCAGTTTGTGCAACACGCGCAAAACTTCATCGCGTTCGTCCAATTCAAGCTGACGAAACTTGTTGTTCCATTCCACCACTGCCAGCGGTTCCACAAACAAAGTGGCGCCGGATGAGCTCTGGTCATGCACGATGGATTTAATTTGCCCCTTATATTCGGACTTCAGCGGAATAACATAGCGACCGCCCCGCTGGGTGATTAAAGTTTCCTGCAGCATGCGGGCACTCTTGGGGTCATTTAAATAACGATTCATGCGGTCCATCAGGCGCGCGTGCGTGACTTTGAGGTCAGAACGGATTTGCCCGAGCAGGGCAGAAGCGCTGTCTAAAACCTCGCCTCGTTCGTTGATCGTCCTATTGATCAGGTCGATCAAACCATGCCCGTCAGATAAACCTTCAGCCATATTGGAAAGCAGAGGTGCTTCCGCATGCTTTTCCAGCAAAAAACGCCTGGCATCCCGTGAAACCAACAAGGAATTCCGAATGGCGAGCAGGACGGGGGCTTCGAGGGTCATCTGATGTCTCGCCTGGTCTGCCAAGGGGCGCATGTCGACCGCGCCTTTGAAGGTAAGGGAATCGTTCAGGCTGAGCAAATGGCGGGCCTGGCGAGTTTGCTCCTGGTAGAGCTGCGCTTTTTCAAGGCTGCTGGTGGGACGAAGTTTGCCCGCCAGTTTTTCTGAGAGCTCGAAACTGGCATATGCTTTGAGCCGCTCCAGAACCTTATGGTATTCAAGTAAGATCAGGCTTTTCGGATTCATCGCAGAAAGTGTATCACGAAGGCGGTTTGACATAAGAAGTTTTCCAGCCATTTCGTGCCGGATCAGCTTGATCAACGAATAAAATAAACCACCAACTTCGCCTAAATAAGATAAGATATATAGGTAAATCAGTTAAAACGACTCGAGGTAATTTCCGTGGAATTTATTCAAGACATTCTTAATAACCCGGCCTTGTTGATAACAGTCATCCTGACCATCGGTGTGATTCTGGTGAACGGCTGGACGGATGCACCAAACGCGATCGCGACTTGTATCTCTACTCGGGCAATGGAGCCTAAGAAAGCCATTGTCATGGCTGCCATCTTCAACTTTCTTGGTGTCTTCGTAATGACCATGATCAACAAAAGCGTTGCGATGACCATCAGCAACATGGTCGATTTTGGCACGGATATTCAGGCCAGTTCAATCGCTCTAAGCGGCGCCCTGGCTTCAATTGTGATATGGGCTACAGCAGCCTGGTATTTTGGCATCCCCACCTCCGAAAGCCACGCCCTGATCGCTGGTTTGACCGGCGCGGCGGTAGCCTATTACAACAGTTTCCAGGGGGTCAATGGAGACGAGTGGATCAAGGTGATCTTTGGGTTGGTTCTCTCAACGGTTGGTGGGTTTGCGCTGGGTTGGGGGATAACCAAATTGATCGAAGCCTTATTCAAAAATACAGACCGGCGGAAAACGAACAAAGTCTTCAAGAACGCCCAAATTGGCGGGGCGGCTGCAATGGCATTCATGCATGGTGCCCAGGACGGTCAAAAATTCATCGGCGTGTTTCTGATCGGTATGGCCCTGGCCAAAGGACAGAATGTCACTGGCGCGATGGTGATACCCATCTGGCTGATGCTTTTTTGTTCTGTTATTATGGCCTTGGGGACTTCGATCGGGGGATACCGGATCATCAAAGCAGTTGGTATGGATATGGTGAAGTTGGAGACTTATCAGGGTTTCAGCGCGGATGTGGCCGCTGCCCTGGCACTGCTGGTGGCTTCTTTATGGAATGGCTTGCCAGTTTCCACCACCCACACAAAAACGACCGCGATTATGGGCGTAGGTGCTTCAAAACGGATCAGTGCCGTTCATTGGGGGGTGGTGGGAGAAATGGTGCTGGCCTGGGTTTTAACCTTTCCCGGTTGTGGATTACTGGGCTATGTATTGACCAGAGTGTTGATTAGCGCTTTTACATAAAGGAGAAGAATGGCAAAAAAAGACAATAACTACTACAAAATGTTTAGCGATATCGCTGATGACGCTATCAAGGCTGCCTATCTGTTGGAAAAAACGGTTAAAAACTACCACCCCGATAAGATGGAAAAGCAAAATAAAGTCATGCACGAGATAGAGCACGCCGCAGACCTTAAAAAACACCAGATGATGAAACACTTGATTTCCGAATTTATCACTCCGATAGAACGGGAAGACATCGCGACTCTCTCTTATATGCTCGACGACGTCCTGGACAGCATCGAAGAAGTCTTCCAGATGTTTTTCATGTACAATGTGCGGGAGATGCGGCCTGATGCCTGCGATTTTGTCGATTTAATTGTGCGCAGTACTGAAGCAATGAAAGCCTGCTTTGATGAATTTGAAAACTTCCGCAAGTCGGATCTGATTGCCAAAAAGATCGTCGAAGTGAACGTTATCGAGGAATTAGCCGATAGCCTGTATTTCAAAGTCAACAGGGATCTTTTCCTCACCGAGAACGACCCCATTGTGATCATGGTCTGGGTCCGGATTTATGACCGCTTCGAGAGAATTTGTGATCAGTGCGAAAATGTGGCGGACACAATCGGTTCAGTGATCATGAAAAATTCGTAAGCAAATTTTATATATTAAGCAGTTTAATGAACCGGGTTCAGATTTGGAGCCCGGTTTTGGTAATATATGGTTTAAAATCTGTCTTACTCAAAGGAGCGGCGTGGGGCGCTCTTCAAGCAAAATCGCGCGCATTTGCGGGAAAATATGGGGATTGGCGGTCAGGATATCCACTTTTCCGCTCAGTAATTCGCTATCGCCATATAAACTGTCTACAATCCCACCGGCTTCCCGCACAATCAAAATGCCTGCAGCCACATCCCAGGGATTCAACTCAATTTCCCAGAAAGATTCCGCTTTTCCGCAGGCCACGTATGCCAGGTCCATTGCTGCCGAGCCAAGGCGCCGGATAGTTTGGACCTCTCTGCTGAGGCGAATAAAATTGTTCAGATTTGAGCGGGGCGTGCCTAGCAAATTTCGTCTAAAGCCGGTGATGAGCAGGGAATCCTTCAGAGTCTGCACAGCAGAGACGCTGGTCCGCTCCCCGTTCAGGTAGGCTCCTTGTCCCCTGGCAGCCCAATAGGTCTCCCGCATGCCGGGACAACAGATGACACCAATTTGCAATTCCCCCTTGAAGGCATAGGCAACCGATATAGCATAGATTGGCAAACCGTGGGCATAATTCACAGTGCCATCGATGGGGTCAATGAACCACATGTGCTGGTTATCGCCTTCAAGCTGTCCGCTTTCTTCGGCATTGATGGCATGATGAGGGAAGGTAAGCCGGATCTTTTCTAATAAAAATGCTTCGACAGCCGAATCCGCTTCTGTCACCAGTTCGGCAGCGGCTTTGTAGTGCATTTTGAGCGGTTGATGCTGCATCCTCTGGGCGATCTGCCCGGCTTCCGCTGTCCATTCGATTACCTGTTCAAGCGTTGGTTGCATTTTTTCTCCATAGTGTGTGCTGTCTTGATTCTAACCGACCTCGTGGGCATGCCAGCCCGGACTTTAACCCTGCCTGATTGTGGAAGATATCTGAAAAAGGGTGGGATAACTTGTGGAAAAGCAGCTGATAATCGGTGGATAAATGCCGCTTTTCGGTGGAAGGTTGGTTTTGGGAACGACCGTCCTTCATCTGAATTCGCGGTTGGGCTCAGCGCAGGCCGCCATATTCGTCCAGGAGGCGTGAATAGAATTCTGCTAAGAAAGCATCGCGTTCTTTAGCTATTGCTTTACCAGTCTGAGTATAGAGTTGATCCTTGACGTTTCTCAATTTAAACAGGTATTCATGATAAGAGCTGTGGACTTCCCCCGCTTCTTTCTCGCCTGTCTGCAGAAACTTTTGAGAAGGCTGGCTTAAAACGGGCTGCCCAGCCAAAACGGCGTAAGCAATTGTCCTGGCGGCTCCTACCGCGCCTAGCACATCCAGTTTATCCGCATCAAAAAGGCATTGTGCTTCCAGAGTTTCAGGACGCTCGCCGTCATGACGGTAACGGTGCGCGCGAATGCAGTGCTGCACCGCCTCAATTCTCTCTGGGCTCCAGCCCCTGCGCGTCAGCACTTGACCAGCAAATTCCGCTGAGGTGATGTGGTGCTCTTTTCTTTCCTGCCCGTGCCGGGCCGGGCTGGCACCGCGGGAATCGTGTAGAAAAGCAGCCGCTTCGATTATCTCCAGGTCCGCTCCCTCAGCTTTGCCGATACGTTCAGCCATCGCTCTGACCCTCAGAACGTGCTCGAAATTATGAACTTCGTCAGCTTCCTGGTACCACGTGCTTGCTTCTTCAACTGTAATTTTCATTTCCTCTCGATCCACAAAGCCAGAGTAAGTGGGGGTCTTTATGAGATGTTAGCCGCGATCCCAGATAAAAGACGCCAAACTTGACCTGCGAATGACAAAGCGGGGGAGGCTCAAGGCGTCTGGTCCTCATTACTCAAAACCTTGCTGATCAGGTCCTGGGCAAGGTCCAGCAAACGCTGGCGCTCTTTCTCATCTTCGTGCTTTTCTTTCCAAAACAACTCCAGCAGCTGCAGAGGGCTGAGCGAGCTGGTTTCCTGCCCATCTGGCAGGCGACTGCGGGCTTCTGAGACAGAAATTTTGTGCAGCCTGAATTCAAAGGCGTCTTTGGCGTAAGCATGCAGGCGCGCTTCATCGATCAAGAACTCATAATCCGAGGGATAGGTGATTTTCAGCCGTACGATTGCGTCTTTCAACTGGTCCTGCGCAGGCAATGCGGCGATCAGTATTTCGTTGACATTTAATCTGTCATCCAGGGTTACACTGCGGTCGATGAACTTGCGGATAGGCAGTTTCCGCCATTCATAAGTGGTCTGACCTTTTTCGATGCTGGCAATGACAAAGCCTTTCTCCTCATTGACCTCACCAAAATCGACGCGCTCAATCGAGCCGGGATAAACGACCGGCGGATGTGCGCCGTGGTTGAGATCCTGGTGACGGTGGATGTGGCCCAGAGCGACGTAATCAAAGCGGGGGTTACACACCAACCCCGAAGGCAAAATCACGTCGCGGCCGATTTTTATCTCCTGCTCGTTGCCAAGTTTGGCTCCTGCAACCGAGGCATGCGCGGTGAGGATAATCGGAAGCTGGGGGTCTGCTTGCTCGAGTGCGGCCTGGATCCAATCTGAAATGCCACTTTCGATTAACCGGAGGGGGTCACTCTCATCGCTTTCCTCGGCGGTGATGACTTGCATCACACCCGCGCGCGTGATCCAGGGGATAGCCAGCACCTGGACAGGCAAACCTTCAAGTTGTTCTGGGGTAAGCATTCGAAGACTGCTGACGACAGTGATATGCTCTGGAGCCAGTGTGTCGAACTCCTGCATGGCGTGAGCTTTGCGTTGGGAAGGGGAGATATCATGGTTGCCAGTCAGTAAAATGGTAGGGATACCGGCTTTCGAAAGGCGCATCAGGCGTCGGCCCCATTCACGCTGGAAAGTGGGCGCCGGCGAACGGTCTTTGTAGGCGTCGCCTGCAAAAATGACCAGATCCACCTTCTCATCGATGGCGGTCTGGATAATCACGTCGAGGCTTTTTAGAAAGTCCATCACGCGTTCTGGAAGACCGGTTTCGGGATCATGCGCTCCGAAGTTTGTCATGTCGATATGAGCGTCGGCAAAGTGCAGGAGTTTTATCATGCTGTTATTATAATGGAGCCTGCTGCCTAATCAACACCAGGAAAAGCCAAACTCGAGCTGCGAGCAGCGAGTGGATGGTCGAGTTCAGACAAATGAAGGCAATATCTCTGTCCATCAGGTAAAATCGAAGCATGACAGAAAATATACGACCCCAGATTTTATTGACAAACGATGACAGCATCAACTCGCCCGGTTTATGGGCAGCAGCGGAAGCCCTTTCGGGTCTTGGCTACGTACACGTTGTCGCGCCGCGGGTGCAGCAGACTTCGATGGGCAGGGCATTACCGAGGGAATCTGATGGAATCCGCCAGACCCAGGAGCTGATCGTCAATGACCAGACCTGGCAGGTCCACAGTTATGGCGGCTCGCCCGCTCAGTCAGTTTTACATGGGCTGCTCAGCGTGATGATGGATATCAAACCAGACCTGGTGGTATCGGGAATCAATTATGGTGAAAACGTGGCATCAGGGGTCACAATCAGCGGCACTGTTGGGGCTGCCCTGGAAGGCGCCTCGTTTGGATATCCCGCTCTGGCAGTTTCCCTGCAGACTGCAGTCAGCGAACACTTCAATCTTTCAGACAAGGTAGATTTCAGTACGGCCGCCTGGTTTACCCGCTACTTCGCTGAAAAACTGCTCCGCCTGGAGATGCCTTTTGATGTGGATGTGCTCAAAGTCGACGTCCCGGCAATTGCCACGCCCGAAACACCCTGGGTCGTGACGCGTCAATCGCGTCAGCGCTATTTCGAGGTCACCTCGGAATACGACCCCCAATCAGGCATCGAGAAAGTCGGTTATGAGGCCAGAGTGGATGAGGCTACGGTTGAAAGCGACAGCGACCTGAAAGCAGTTTTGCTGGACAACCTGGTTTCTGTCACACCGATTAGCCTTGATCTGACTTCACGGGTGGATTTTAAGGATTTTCGTAAGCTGCTGGAATCATAAATAGGGAAGTTACCTTGCTCTGCGCGTAAAAGGCCTTGCAGCCATGTGAAATGGGGTGGAGGAAGCACTAAAGCCGGCAACCTTTCGCGCGCCCTGCTTCAAAAGCGAGCGCGTTTTCCTGTGTAGAAAAGTATACTTTGAAGAATTAAATATTGAAGCGAATCTCGATGATGTCCCCATCTTCGATGATGTAGTTTTTACCCTCCACACGCAGGCGTCCGTGGTTGCGGGCTTCAGCTGTGCTGCCGTAAGTGACAAGGTCATCAAATGAGACTACCTCGGCACGGATAAAACCCTTCTCCATATCGGAATGAATGGTGCCGGCTGCCTCACGGGCGTTGCTGCCCTTACGCAGGGTCCAGGCATGCACTTCCTTCTCGCCCGCGGTAAAGAAGCTGTGGACATTGAGCAAATCATAAGAAACCTTGATCAGGCGGGACATGCCCAGCTCACCCACCCCGTACTCCTGCATAAAAATGTCAACGTCTTCCGGCTCCAAAGCCATGATATCCATCTCCAGCTTTGCTGGCAGACTGACAACGGTGGTGTGCGGGTGTGGGCTGGTATAGTCGATTGCTGGCTGGTCTTCGGATTGATTGAAGACAATGATCTGAGGTTTGCGGCTCAGAAAACCGAAACTTGAGACGATTTTCTCTTCTTCATATGTGAACGTATAGTAGCGCAGGGGTTTTTCCGCGTTGAGCATGACCTCGAGCCGCTCAAACAGATCAATCTCTGCCTGAATCACGTCCCTGGGTCGTGAGACACCCCGACGATGCTCCTCACGCAGTTTTTCAAGGCGGCGCTCGACCATGACCAGGTCATTCAAGATAAAGTCGATATCCATGGTCTGGATGTCACGCACCGGGTCGATATCCCCGCCAACATGGGGCACGCTGGCGTTTTCGAACTGGCGGACGACGTGCAAAAAGCCATCCATTTGTGCCAGCTGGTTGATCATCACGCCCGGCAGGCCTGCCCGGCCAGCGCTGCCGTCCAGCCCGGCGATATCAGCATAAGTCACTTTGGCCCTGACAACTTTTTTGGGTTTGAAAATCTCGCAGAGTTTATCCACGCGTGGGTCAGGGACGTCCACCACTGAAGTGTGTACTTCCAGATGCCCTGCCGAGATTTCGGTTGGGATATCCGCGCCAGTGAGGGCTTTATAGACGGTGGTTTTGCCGGATTGGGGCAAACCGATGATTCCTAATTGCATTTCGAACTCCTGTAAGTTATATGAGCCAGTTAATTATATCGTATCGTGTTGGTGCATCTGTCTGAATATTTAGCCTCGCAGACGCATTCCAGTCGCGTCAATAGAATTGATATGTTTGGTACTCCTCGCTGGGAGGACTGCTCGAATTTTCGTTCCCATAAGACAGAAACTGTTCGATAGGCTACAATTAACACAGAGCTCGTGAGGGGACGCGTCCTTCATGCTTTTTATCAGTGAAATAACTGCTGCGCAGGCAGTGTCACCCTCATACGCTCCATAGATGACGATGTCGGTTTCACAGACACCGTGTTTCCGATACTACTGCAGTTATTTTACGAGATCATATCTATGTGGAAGGAGTTTATCAACCAAAACCCCGAAGTTACCCAGTCACAAGATTGTTTTAAATATACTTGTTGTTGTCGACAATTGAAAGAATGAGACAGCCGAGAATCCAAAATTCGATAAGGAGAAGAAAGTGAAAAAAGTTGTTGTAGTTTTTACGGTCGTATTGATGGCATTGGGTGCCTGCTCCATGCCCAGGTTAGTTAAGGTTGAAGAGGCTCCTGACCCGACCGCCACCGCGGTGGTTGTCCTCCCGGAACCCACTGAAGATATCGCTCATCCCACCAAGCCCACCAGTTCAGCCCCAGACACTTCAGACCAGATCTTGTTACTGGAAGAATTTTCGAGTGACGATGGCACCTGGAATACCGGTTTCTGGACAGAAAATGCCGGCGAAGACAGGATCGTCGACGGTCAATATCTGATGACGGTCAATAATGCAAACTATATGATCTGGAGCGAGACCTTCGATGTGGGTACACCAGACGTGATCCTGGAGGTTGAGGCCCGCCTTTATTCAGGCAGCGTCGAGAACAGCCATGGCTTTGTTTGTCGGTATGTGGATGAAGACAATTTCTACGTCTTAACTGTTGGTAACGATGGCTGGTATTCGATCGATAAGTTTGTGGATGATAATTATGAGAATCTTGATTCTGATTTTGTTTCTACTGATTTGATTGACCCAAACTTTAACGTGGTGCGCGCGGAATGTAATGGAAACAAACTGATCCTGTGGTCTAATGACATGCTTTTAGCAGAAGTGGAGGACAATTCTCTCCCAGAAGGTCAGGTTGGTCTTTATACGCGCAGCTGGGATGAAGGAAATATCACGATTGCCTACGACAACTTTATTGTTTACGCGGCGGATAGTTTCTCAATCCCACAAGGCGGTCAGTTTGACGACGTAATCCTGGAAGAAAACGTGCTCTTTTCAGACGATTTCGAATCAGGACCTGGCGATTGGATGGTCGGAAATTATTCAGAGGCTGACCTGGAGATTATTTACGGCTGGCTCACCTATACCATGAAAGAGTCAAATTGGGAAACATGGGATGTGACCCAGCAGGTGGACGCGTCAAACGTAAAGATGCAGGCATATTTTAGCAATGACGCTGAGCAAACTGAAAATATGCAGGGCTTTGTTTGCCGATACCAGGATGATGATAATTTTTATAAAATCGCGTTCGGCAATGATGGCTATTTGCGGGTTGGCAAGCAGTTGAACGGAGAATGGATCTTCTTTGTAGACGGATATGACACCACCGACGCAATTGACCCCTACTTCAACTTCGTTGAGGCCAGCTGTTACCAGAACACTTTGAAGCTCTGGATTTACGGAGAACTGATTGTGGATGTTTCAGACCCAGACAACTCTTTCAGCAGCGGAGACGTGGGCTTCATTGTCGGTACCTTCGATGACCCCACCGTGGTCGTCAGCATGGACGATTTTTTGGTGATGTCCCTGGATTAAATTTGATTCCTTGCAAAAAAAAACGCAGAGGCTAAATAGTAGCCTCTGCTTGTTTTAATTATCCTTTTCGAAGTCAAAAACGCTGGTTTAGGCTTCTTCTTTTTCCATCTGTTTATTGGCTTTCTTTTCAGCCTTCTGAACTGACTTTTCCGCTTTGCGAGCCTCTTTAGCCAGCCGTTTAGCCAGGCGCGCCTCGTCTTCAGCAGCGAGAACAATTGAAGTGCTCAGCACCTGGTAGATGTAATAAACCAGGAACGCGGCTGCTAACACGAGAACGATGATGCTGCCAATGGTTAATCCAAATTCCTCGCCGTTGATTATGACTGTCCAGAGATAGCCTCCGATTCCTGTAAAATACAGCACGGTGTTGAGGATTATCCCCAGTAAGCGAACTTCTGTGGGGCCGATACCGATGCTGGTCATCTCGAAAGTGCCGGTTACATGGGTTTTGAGATAAACCTGGATCATCAAAAGCAGATAACCGATCAAAGCGAGCATGGAAATTTCAAAACGGGCTATTCCTGAGAGACCAATACCAGCAAAGATGAGCAGTGTTGTGATCCCATCGATTGCATGGTCAACGTAGTAGCCATAATTGGGGCGTTCGTGGCGGCGGTAGCGCGCCAGGGTGCCATCCAGGCTGTCACCGAACCAGTTGATGATAAAGCCAAGACTGGCAACAAAAAGCCAGGGATTGCCTTTTACTTCTCCCCGGCCGACCATGGCATAGGAAACGCCAGCCACCAGGGAGCCGAACAAGCCAAAAACAGTCAGCATATCCGAATTCACCCAGGCAGGCATGTTTCGGGCGAAGAACTGCAGAGCCGGTCGCTCCAGAGGACCTAATAAAATTTTGTTGACACGTTTGTCTTTTTGGGTTTTGTCATTATTGTCAGTCATAATACCTCTTATAGTAAGTTTTCAATTAATGGAAAAACTTCTGGCCAAACCGGATAAAACATAGCCCAGTCTGACGGATATTTGCGAATAAAATCTTCGGCTGGTTTCAAGACTTTTTGCACATTAAGCAAATTCTCTTCCACCAAGTCCGGGCGGGATTCCATAAAGATTGGTTCAGACGAATCGATGATAAACGTACCGTCCTCTTGCCGGGTTCCGCAGGCAACGCGCGCGATCGCTCCATTGTCGAGGGTCAGGCGAGCGTAAAAGACGGGCAGCGCGGCGGGACGACCAAAAAATATGGGCTTGTATTTCGCGTCTTCGGGGTTATCCAGGGGGCGATCGAGTCCAGTCGCAAGAGCTTTGCCATCTTTCAAGGCTTGTTTAGCACCGCGGATAGCGCTGAAAGAGATGGGGTGGATTTCTAACCCGACTGCCTCACGAAGTTTGTTTTGTTCTTTATAGGCGTCATTGGGGTTGGGATAGGAAAGCACATAAAGCGGGACTTTTAGCCAGCTGAGCGCCATCATAAAAAAATCAAAATTTCCAATGTGAGGACCCAGGATAAAGGTGGGGGAGGTACCATCACGGATGTCGCTGAAGGCCCGCTCTGCTTCCTGTGTCAGCCGAATCTGTTTGAGGCCCTCTTCAGGATGTTGGTAATAGTAAAAATATTCAAATAATGAAGTAAGTTGAGAAGTCGTAACGCGCAGCGCTTGCTGCTGCAGCTCCTCTTTGTTGAGCGTTTCGCCGCTGACCACCCATTGGTTGGCTTTAATGTTGCGAACCAGATTGCTCGACTGGCGCAAGACCAGCACCTTTCCGCCAAACTTCGCCAGGCTGCGCAGCGCGGGGAGCGAAAAAGTTTTCCCGGCCCATAAACCCGCCTTGATGGCTGCTGACTCTTGAACAAATTCTTTTAAGTTCATGTTATTAGATTTTACTCTATGAATTTAATACCACATTAACAAAGAAGAGGTTGTAAGAACAAAGTAGTTTATGACAATTGTCACGGCTTTAGAGAAAGGTGTAACCGCCGTGCCAGGCTGGAAATCAGGAAGGCGGTGGAAGCCAGCAGGATGATCACCGGGCCGGCCTGGATATTGGTCTGGAATGAAATTACCAGACCGAGGAAGCAAAACAGCACGCTGAGCAAGAAAGAAGACAGCATGATCCAGCGCATGTCCTTGAAGAAGTTGAGCGAGATAGCCGGCGGGATGGACAGCAGCGCGATCACCAAAATCAGACCGACCATACGCATGGCCACGACCACCGTCAGCCCGACCAAAACCAACATGGTCAGGTAGATTAAGTTTACCGGCAGGTTGCGGACGGTGCTAAAGGTTTCGTCGTACGAGATCGCCAGCAGGCTGCGGTAGGTAAAGACCACAAAGGAAAGTACCAGGATTGCAATCAGCGCCATGAGTCGCAGGTCACTTACCGATACGGCCAAAATGCTGCCAAACAGATAACTCATCAGGTTGGCTTTGTAGCCAGGCGTGAGCGAAATAAAAATGATCCCAACCGCCATGCCAATCGACCACATCACTCCAATGAGCGTGTCGGCTCCGGATTTTGATTTTCGCCTGGCTGTGCCCATGATGAGTGCGGAGGCTGTGCTGAAAATCAGCGCGCCGATCATCGGATCCTGACCAAAGTAATAGGCCATGCCAACCCCGCCATAGGCGGCGTGGGCGATGCCGCCGCTGAGTGAGACAATCCGGTTGAGCACGACCAGTGTGCCGATGATGCCTGTAGCAAGACTGACCCAAAAGCTGGCGATCAGTGCGTTGCGCATGAATTCGTAGGAAAAAATGGTGCTGAGTTGCTCAATCATGATGGTCCTCGTGTTGATGGCTGGGGAGCACACGATGGGGTATCCCATGAGCCACCAGCTCAACCGGGCATTCGTAGCCTACTTCCAACATCTCGCTGGTGATCTCTTTGCTTCCCTGGTAGACCAAACGGCGGTTTACACAGCCAATAGTCTTGACGTAGGCAGAGATCGCCGTCAGGTCATGTGAAATAAGCAGGATGGCGATGTGGTCGTTCAACTCAGCCAACAAATCATACAATTGAATGCTGGACTGGCTGTCCACGCTTGAAGTAGGCTCATCCAGGAGCAGGATTTTAGGCTCAGTAGCCAGGGCGCGCGAGATGTAAACTCGCTGACGTTGACCGCCGGAGAGCTCGTTCATGGTTCGTCTTCGAAAGTGGAGCATTCCGGTTTCTCTGAGGGCGGTCTCGACGGCCTGCTGATCATGAGATCCAAGGCGAAAATTGCGCCGCAGGTTGGGCGTTATACGCCCCATGGCCACGACGTCCCAGACATTTATGGGGAAATGCTTATCTTCAACCTGGAACTGAGACACGTAGCCAATTTGCCCACGCCCTCTGAGGGGATCCTGACCCATCACGGTGATGGTGCCTTTTTCTGGTTTGAGCAGACCCAGGATCACGCGGATCAGGGTGGTTTTCCCACCGCCGTTGGGTCCAATCAGACCGACATAGTCATCCTGGAACATCTCGAAGGTAACATCTTCCAGGACGGTGTCTGCATCATAACCCGCCCAAAGGTTTTTTATTGAGATAACAGGTTTATTTTCCACTTTCCCTCAGTTTAGCGCTTCTTGCAGGTGAACCCCGATTAGCAGCATGTTGGCTGGCCAGTCGTAGGTCATCGGGTCAATTTCAATCAGGGTATCGATCCCGGCTTGTTCTGCCAGTACCTGTACGTTGACAGGATTCGCTCCGGTTTGGGTGAAGAGGGCCTGGATACCGTAGTCTTGTGAGGCCTGGAGGATATCTGCCAATTGAATCGGGCTGGGTTCTTGCCCATCGATCTCAACCGGGATCATTTGCAGCCCATAGGCATCAGCGAAATATCCCAGAGAGGGGTGGATGATCAGAAATTGCCTCAATCGGGTCTGTGAGAGCATCTGGCTCAACTGGTTGTCGACGTTATTGATAACAGAGAGGACGGTTTCGAGGTTGCTTTCGTAAACCTCCGCGTTTTTTGGATCAAGAATTTTCAGGCTCCGGGCGATGTTATCGGCAATTTGACTCATTTTCTGCGGCGAAAGCCAGATATGGGGGTCAAGACCCTCGTGGTCGTGGTCTTCATCGCCGTGGCTGCCAACCACCGCAATCCGTTCCACGCCCTGAGAGATATCGACTACCTGCAGGTCGGGGTTGGCGTTGGTGAATTTTGGCAGCCAGACCTCCTCAAACTCGATTCCAAACGTAAAGTACAGGTCAGAAGCCGCGATGGCAGTCATCTGGGCCGGGCTGGGCTCGTAAGTGTGAGGGTCATCACCGCTGGTGGTCAGCGCTTGAGTTTGCACCTGCTCGCCCCCGATTTGGTCGACCAACCATTGGATCGAGGCAATACTGACTGATATGATCAGCCGATCGTCATCCTGGAAAACCACAGTGTCGGTACTGCTTGCAGAACTGCAGGCGGCAAGCAAAAAAGGAAAAATGAGCAGGATTATAAGCAGTCTTTTCAAGTTCTTTACCTCGCCTGGCTTGGGTGGTGTTGACAATCCGGACAGAGTCCAAAGAGTTGCAGGAGGTGATCACGTACCTGGAAAGAGGTCTCTTCTTCCACGCGCTGCACCAAACCCTCAATGTCATCCTGACCCGTGAATTCCAGCGCTTTGTGGCATACCTGGCACATGATGTAGTGATGGTGCCCGTCTGACCTGAGCGTGTAGCCAGGGTTGCGCTGCGGGTCGTAGATCACCACCACCAGATCGTGTTTGGTCAGAAGGTCGAGCGTGCGGTAGACGCTGACCAGGCCGATGTCGTGACCTTGCTTCTGGAGTTGTTGATGGATCTGTTGTGGGCTGAGTGCCACCTGGGCAGATTCAAGCAGATCCATCACCCGCCTGCGCGGTTTGGAGAGGCGGTAACCTTGTAATGAGAGGGTTTCTTTCCAGTCCATGCTTTCCTTATTGAAAATGATTATCAATAGGGGGGATTATAAGCGAGAAACGCGAAAAACAATAAAGATGTACAGGTTGGGCAAGCGCCTCCTCATAGATAGGATTATGATGCTGGGAGCGAAGCGAGAGGTACTTGCTCCCTCCGCTTGTTTAACTCCCACAGCAGCATAATTAATCATCAAGCAGGTAGTTTAAATCATAAGCGTACGGAGGGGGTTTATCTCCCTCCGCCAGCAGGGTAATTAATACTCATAGTGGCCGGACTCATACCCTGCTACGCGGGCACACGAGCCCAGCCGTACGGAGGGGGTTTATCTCCCTCCGTATGAGAGCTTCGTTCTCACCTCATAAGGGCTTGTCTCCCTCCGCTTCATTCACTCCAGAGCGATATAAGTAATCATCAGAGTGGATGAATTTGTCTCTCTCTGAGCAGCATAATCAATCATCATAGCAGCTGGTTGAGTACTCCTGCTACGCGGGCACACGAGGCCCGGCCGTACGGAGGGGGTTTATCTCCCTCCGCCAGCAAGGTAATTAATACTCATAGTGACCGGACTCATACCCTGCTACGCGGGAGCACGAGGCCCGGCCCTATGGAGGAAGTTCAACTCCCTCTTCCTGGGGAGGGGTCTTCCCCTATCCGCTCATAGCCAAATTACAATGAGAATGGATGAGCGCGAGGCAGTCCTCTTTCATTG
>CAZHXQ010000033.1:0-18366 GCA_964536465.1 uncultured Anaerolineaceae bacterium | reverse complement strand
AGGGCATCGTCCAGACTGGCGTAGACTTTCGTCTGTCCGTCATTGATGCTGGCAATCCGGATCGGCAGTGCGGATAGTGCCGGGTCAGGTTTATTGGCCGGTAGACCGGTCAGAGGATAAGGGAACCCTTGCGCCCGCAGGCCACTGATTGTCTCAGAAGGACCCAACGGCAGGCAGTCTCCCGGATCAGTGGGGTAATAACCGGGCAGGCATAAAGGCAAATCATAGTAGCCGCTGCCTGTAGCCTGGTTCCCGGCAGCGTATACAGCCTGAGAAACCATCATCAAGGCAACGAAAAATGCGATTGAAATCAAGAGATATTTTTTCTTTTTCACAGCTTTATTATAACCGTTCAGAAAAATGAAGCAAAAAAATGCAGACACCTTGGTTTTTTCGAAAATTGCTGCTCAAAGATTTAACAATCAGGGGTAAAATTTCTGTAATGCGACCATAGGAGAATAATCATGAACTATCCATATTATCAGGTTGATGCCTTTGCCATCAAACCCTTCAGGGGAAACCCCGCTGCAGTGATCCTGATGGAAGATACCCGGGAAGACAAATGGTTGCAAGCTGTCGCTCAGGAAATCAACCTTTCTGAAACCGCCTTCTTGCGCCCAAAAGGGCACGACTACGAATTACGCTGGTTCACCCCCACAACCGAGGTCGACCTCTGCGGTCATGCCACCATCGCGAGCGCGCATATCCTTTACGAATTCGGTTATTACGACACCGATGAGACCATCAGTTTCTATACGCTCAGTGGAGTGCTCAGGTCCACATTTAACCGAGGCACGATCGAACTGGACATGCCCAGGTTTGGTTTCTCGCCCGCTGTCCCGCCCGCCGGCTTGAGCGACATCCTCAAAACCGATCCGCTAGCGCTTTCTGAATCTGACAACGATATGCTGATCGCCGAGTTGGCTAACGAAAGCTTGGTGCGGCAGTTTTCTCCTGACTTTGATGAAATTCAACGATTGGAATATGACGGACTGGCTCTCACCGCGCGCAGCGACGACCCAAAATTTGACTTTATTTCCCGCTATTTCTCTCCTCGGACAGGCATCCCGGAAGACCCTGTAACCGGCATGGCGCATTGCGCTTTGGGACCGTATTGGGAGAGCAAACTTATGAAATCAGACTTCCACGCCTATCAGGCTTCCGCTCGAGGCGGCGAAGTGTGGGTTCGTCTTTCAGACACACGCGCTTTCATAGGAGGCAAAGCCGTCACGGTCTTCAAGGGAGAGATGCTCAGGCAGTCGAAGCAAGAAGCATGAGTCAGCCTGTTTTCATCAAAAATCAGATTAACCTTTGTCTGGCTTAAATTCGCACTCGGGATTGCGTCTAAATCGACCTCGCCTGAAAGCGCTATTTACAGTTTACTTGCTCACCCCTTGTTTCGCTTTCCGGTTGGATTCCGCCAATCTGGGCGCTAACCTTGTTATAATAGCCCCATGTTACGCTTACCAGTAACGTTCACTTCATCCTGCTATAGTTTCCTGGTTTTTCAACATTCTCACATTACCCCTGCGGCAAAGGAGTTACGACTTGGACTTATTGAAGCAAAGAATACTTAAAGACGGCAAGAATCTCGGTGGCGGTATCCTCAAGGTTGACCGCTTTATCAATCACCAGGTCGACCCAAACCTTATGGACGAGAGCGGCAGGGAATTTGCCCGCCTGTTTGCCAACACCACCGCGGTCAAGATCCTGACCGCCGAGATTTCAGGCATCGCTCCTGCTCTCATGGCTGGAAAATATCTGAATCTGCCAGTAGTTTACGCCCGCAAGACAAAACCGGTCACCATGCCCAGCGAAGTTTACATTACGGTCGCCCCCTCTCACACCAAGGGGCGCAGCACCGAGCTGATCGTCTCACCCGAATACCTCGGAAAAGGTGAAAAGATTCTGATTATCGACGATTTTCTCGCCTCTGGCGCAACCATTGCCGGCCTGGTTCGCCTGGCAGAGGTCGCCGGCGCGGAAGTGGTCGGAATTGGCACGCTTATCGAGAAAACTTTCGAGGGAGGGCGCGGTCTGCTCTCAAGTCTGAACGTCCCTATCCATTCGCTCGTCTCCATTTCGTCGATGGAGCATGGCAAGATCGAATTTACTGACGAATTTGAAGCATAGCGAGGCTTGATGAGCGATCGTATTGTTATCCTTGATTTTGGTTCGCAGTTCACCCAGCTGATCGGTCGGCGCATACGGGATATGCATGTTTATTGTGAATTGTTCCCCTGGAATGTCAGCCCGGAGGAAGCGATCACGCCAGAAACCCGGGGCATTGTGCTTTCTGGAGGTCCCCAGTCTATCTACGCGCAAAATGCGCCCTACATTCAGGACTACATCCTCGAGACTAAACTGCCTGTTTTGGGCATCTGCTACGGGATGCAGGCTCTCGCCCATCAATCCGGTGGCAAAGTGGCTAAAAGCAACGATCACGAATACGGGCTGACCCTCCTGAACGTTCCTGAAACCAATCCCCTCTTACCAGCAGGTAACTATAAGGTTTGGATGTCCCACGGAGACTACGTCGTCCGCCTGCCAGAGGGTTGCCAGGGCATCGCTCACACCTCCAATACTCCTTACGCCGCCATGGCAAATTATGCCCACAACCGTTATGGGCTTCAGTTTCACCCAGAGGTGCATCACAATCAGCATAGCAATCAAATTCTTGAAAACTTCGTTTTCCAAATCTGCAAGGCGCGAGCTTCCTGGACGCCCAAAAACATCATCCAGGAAAGCATTGAACAGATTCGCCAGCAAGTTGGCAGCGGACGCGTGCTTTCAGCCCTCTCCGGTGGGGTCGACTCTGCCATCACCACCGTTCTGGTGCAGCAGGCAGTGGGCGATCGCGTTACTGCCGTCTTCATCGACACTGGTCTGATGCGCCAGGGCGAGGCAGAACAGATCGAGGCGGTCTTCCGCCCACTGCTGGGGCAGCGCCTGATCATGATCGATGCCTCAGCGCGTTATTTCGCCCGCCTGCAGGGCGTAACCGATCCGGAAGAGAAGCGCAAAATAATCGGAGAAATGTTTATCCGTGAGTTTGAACGCGCCGTGCCGGATGTTGCCGACTTTGAATTCCTGGCACAAGGCACGATCTACCCGGATGTGATCGAATCAAAAGGCATCGGCGTCAACGAAGCCCACCGCATCAAAACGCACCATAACGTGGCCGGTTTACCCGCTGACATGCGATTCAAGCTGGTGGAGCCTCTGCGCCTGCTTTTCAAAGACGAAGTTCGGGACGTGGGACTGGAATTAGGTTTGTCACCTGAATTGGTCTGGCGCCAACCCTTCCCCGGCCCTGGTCTGGCGGTTCGCTGCCTGGGTGAGGTCACCCCTGAGCGCATCGCCACCGTTCGCCACGCCGATGCCATCCTGCGCGAAGAACTGGACAAGGCTGACCTTCTGCAGGTAACGGTTGGCGAAGACGGCACCCTCCAGGGCAGTTCGCAGGCTTTTGCGACCCTCATCCCTGTCAAAAGCGTGGGCGTTATGGGCGACCAGCGCACTTACGCCGAGACAATCGTCATCCGCGCGGTCACATCGGTCGACTTCATGACCGCCGACTGGGCCCGCATGCCACAGGATCTGCTGGCGCATATCAGCAACCGCATCGTCAACGAGGTGGTGGGCGTCAACCGTGTGGTCTATGACATCAGCTCCAAGCCACCGGCGACAATTGAATGGGAATAAATTGAGAGAGATTTCCTGGCCACCTCCATTTTGAACAACCAGCAACTCAAAGTTGCCAGTTAGTAGGTTATGATTAAATCAAACTATAAATAATGGGAGAATGATGCTATGAAATTAGTACTGATACGCCATGGTGAGAGTCTGTGGAATAAACTCAACCTTTTTACAGGATGGACCGATGTGGAGCTGACCGACAAAGGACGTGAAGAAGCCGCCAATGGCGGTCGCCAGCTGAGAGAAGAAGGCTTCGACTTCGACATTTGCTACACCTCTTACCTCAAACGCGCTATCCACACGCTGGATATCGTGCTCGACGAGATGGATCGTGTCTGGCTGCCGGTAGTGAAATCGTGGAAGTTGAATGAACGTCACTATGGTGCCCTGCAGGGTCTCAACAAGGCCGAAACTGCCGCCAAGTATGGCGAAGAACAAGTCCTGATTTGGCGCCGCTCTTATGCCACGCCGCCCCCTGAGCTCGACGAAGACGATGAGCGCAGCCCGCGCAACCAGGCTCAATATCGTGAGACCGAAGACAAATCCGTGCTCCCTTTGACCGAAAGCCTTGCGCTGACCGTCAAGCGCGCCATGCCCTATTTTGAAGAAGTCATCAAACCCGACATGCTGGCAGGCAAACGCGTCCTGGTTGTTGCGCATGGAAACTCCCTGCGAGCCATGGTGAAAACTTTTGACCAGTTGAGCGAAGAAGAGATCGTTGGGGTCAACATCCCCACGGGCGTGCCGCTGGTTTACGAATTTGACGCTGATTTCAATGTGATCGATAAATACTACCTGGGAGATCAGGAAGCCATCAAAGCTCAGATGCAGGCTGTCGCCAATCAGGGCAAAGCAAAGTAAGGTTTCTTTAGAAAGGAAAGGGAGCGAACAAGCTCCCTTCCATCCTCATGAGCGAAAAACTTTAAGCCATGACGGCGGTCAACCTGCCAAATGAAATTATTAAACCTCAAGATAATTTAAATTCTCATAGAAGGATAATATGGGCGAACACACAATTGATTACACCTTCGATTCGGCTAACAAAGAATTTTTGGCGAAGAACGAAACTGGCGATGTGGTCGGTAATATTGGCTATTCCGAAGAAAACGGGCGCTGGACTATCACCCACACCGAAGTCCAGCCTGACTATCGCGGTGGCGACATCGCCCGCACACTCGTCCGCCGTGTTGTTGAAGCGGCCCGCGCCGCAGGTGTCAAATTGAGCGCGACCTGCCCCTACGCGGTCAAGGTCTTGGCCCGCACGGCTGAATATCAGGACGTCTACGCTCCCACAGACTGACAGCGCGGCTGCCACCGACCCCGGGCGCGTTCGTTTTAGGCCTGTGACAACAGAATAACCCAATTTTTACAAGTATCCTGACATCCTTGCGTATAATCCCCACCAAATTTGGATTAGACCGATAGCAACTCCTGAGGTTGTGTTAGGATTGTGAAAACTTGGTACAGGAATGCGATGCACAAAAACAAAATAATTTTTCTTGACCTGGACGGAACGTTAATTGACCACACGCTGTTGCCCCCCGCCTCGGCGCTGGAGGCTATCAGCCTGGCCAGGGTCAATGGTCACAAGCTTTACCTCAACACCGGCCGCAGTATCTGCCAGATCTACGACCACATCTGGGAGATCGGCTTTGATGGTTTTGTGGGTGGCAACGGAATTTACATCGAATCCGATGGTAAGGCTCTTTTTCACCAACCTATTCCCCCGCGCCTGGTCGAAAAAGTGCATAAGTTCCTGGTCGATCGTGAGATCGGTTTTTTTGAAGAAGGGCAGGACGGTCTTTATGCCCACCCCTTTTTCCTGACCGATCTTGCCGGACTGTTAAATATCAGTACCGGGGAAGCTGAGGCAGGAACAAAGCGGCTTTTCCCAAAAACGTCATTTAATAACCTCCAATGGCACGCAGAGGTCAACAAAATCAGTATCGTTCTGACCGAAAAGGCCGACCTGAAAGTCATTCGCGAGTTCCTCAGACCAGAACTGGTCATCGGTCTTTGGAGTATCTTTGGCAACGAGCGTGAGTTTGCCGATATCTACCAGGGCGGCACCAGCAAGGGAACCGCCGTCGAGCTGGTGATGAAACATCACAATCTGCCGATCAGCGACGCTTTTTGTTTCGGCGATTCATCCAACGACATCGAAATGGTGCGCATGGCTGGAACCGGCGTCGCCATGGGCAACGCCATACCAGAACTGAAAGCGGTTGCCGACCACATCACTGAGACGGTCGCCAATGACGGTCTCTGGAAAGCCTTTCGCCAGGTCGGTTTGATTTAACTTGCACCTGAGTCTGTACTAAAATTGGTATAATTTGCTATCTTGAGACTGACACCAGGCTTACAGGCAGTTGTGCACAGCCTGTGGAACACCATGAACATAATAAACACTGATACAAAGTTAAGCCGAAGGGGTTTAAGGGTGCCTCTTTTTGCTGCCCTGATAATAGTTTTATCGATCCTGCTGTCCTGCCCTGTCTGGGCACAGAGCGGCGAAGCGGCAATCAAGATTACCGCTTTTGACAACAGCAATTTCCCTGAGATCGCTCTGGATTATAAAGGCCTCAATCTGGTGGAACCCCTGCCAACCAACCCCAGGGATGTCGAAATTATCGAGGACGGTCAGACAATTACACCCGATTCGCTGGAATATCACTACCAGGGCGTGCATTTTGCTGTTGCCATCAACCCCGATTCCTCTCTGAGTATTCGTGGACCAAAAAGCAATCCTTATAACCTGGCCATGGTCGAAGCACTTAACACAGTCGGGCCTGAACCTGAGAACGCCCGTAATAACCGCTATAGTTACTTCAACAATCCTGAAGTAAGCCTGGTGGAAACTGACAATTATGCCGACTGGGCGGCCCTTGTCGCTGATCTCAAAACATTAAAAGCAGACCAGAGTTCCTCACTTTCGAGCCTCGAATTGGCAGTCTCCGCCCTGGAGCACAGCAGTCTCGACCTCGACACGGTCCTTGTTTACATCACATCCTACCTCGACTACCGCCTGCTGCCCGAATTTTATGCCCTGCTCAACCGTGCCAGTCAACTGGGCGTAGAAACACACGTCTGGATTGTGATGTCGCGCCGGGTGCTTGGCTCGTCATATGAAATCGAAATGCGCACAGCAGTCGAGCAGAGCGGCGGCAGCCTGCATCCGCTCACAGGTCAGGAGGCGGTCCCCAACCCCCAGGAATACATGGTTGTCAAGGGACAGGCCTTCACAGCCCGCTACCAATCGCTCATCCGCGAGAGCGGCGATTACGACGTTCAGGTCCGTGTAAATTTTGAGCAGCCGCCAGCCCTGCAATCGGCACCGGCAACACTCTCACTGGACGTCCGGCCGACCCGGCTGACCTTCATCAACCCTCCTGAGAATCTGGAAATTTTGTACAACAACGATGGCAGCTTCCAACCTGCCCAGCTTCCCCTGGAGGTGTTGATTGAATTCCCCGATGGCTACCCGCGGCAGATCTTGAACTCGACTTTGTTTGTGAATGGGGAAAAATTTGCCAGCAATACCCAACCGCCCTATGGCAGTTTCGTGCTTGAACTGAAAGACTTTGTTGAGCAGGAAAACCTGCGCCTGGAAGTCCGCCTGCAGGACGAGTTTGGTCTGCAGGGACGCACCCCCGCCCAAACTGTCATTCTCGATGTGTTTCAACCCGAAAAAAGTGCAAATGAGGATTGGTTTACCAGCCCCTGGGTTTGGCTTGCTTTGCTCGTGCTGGGAGGGCTGATCGCCTTCCTGATCTTCCGCAAACCACTCCCAAAAAAGAAAATGGTTGAGAAAACAGGCGCTGAAGAGCCTCAAGCCGAAAAGAATGTCGAAAGAACCCCCGCCGCCCCCCCTCTGCCAGTAAAAAGTTACGGCAGTTTGATCAGACTGGACCCGGACCAAACCCCCTCGGCTGAAAAGCCCTATTTGCTTACCGAAGCGATCACACTGATCGGTCGCGACCCTGGTCTGGCTAACCTGGTTCTGGATCTGCCTGCCATCGAGCCGCTGCATGCCGAGATCCACTTCTTTCCAGATGGCCGCATCAGGTTGACCGACTTTAACTCCACCTCTGGTTCATATGTCAACTTTAAACCGGTCGGCACCCACGGTATCTCACTGCAGCATGCGGATTTGGTGCATTTTGGAAGCCTTTTATTCCGCTTCAACAGTGCCACGCGCACGCAGAGCGCTCCAGCCAAAACCGAACAGGAAAGATAGCTCACACTACTTTTCCCCTGGAACCAAAATGGCGGGGAGTAACTGAAAATACAGCCAGTGGCTGGCTTTAAAGTCTGCCGGTTTCTACCCCAGTCTGTGGGTTTTGCTTGAAGCAAGACCTCTTATATGTTAGAATATCTGCTCTATGGAGGGATGGCCGAGCGGACGAAGGCGCCTGTCTTGAAAACAGGTATAGGGCAACCTATCGTGGGTTCGAATCCCACTTCCTCCGCTGGCTTGACAGCCGAACAATTTGGGGAGGTGCCAGAGTGGACGATTGGGGCCGCCTGCTAAGTGGTTGTCGGGTTAAACCGACCCAGGGTTCGAATCCCTGCCTCTCCGCCTCAACAAGACCGCTTACGCGGTCTTGTTTCTTTATTCTTTCGAGGTTATCCAAAAACTTAGCTGGTGGTAAATCCTTACCCATTTTTCATAGCATAAGCCCAGTCCTGGTCGGTGAAACTACCTGTGGAACCTTTTTTATTCTGTCCTGATCTCGATACCACCCAGTCTTAACAGTTTTCCAATTTGTCTCTTTACAAACAATCCAAACTGATTTAGAATTCCTCTAACTGGTTAGACCTCTTACCACTCACCCTTGGAGGCTCGTTGTCAACCCAACCAAACTGGATCAGTCCCGAAAAGCCAATTGACCTTACAGAAAAGCAGCTGCTCGCCGCGATTTTGGACGGCACCTTTCCTACAGGCACTTCCCTGCCCCCTGAGCGTGAGCTGGCGCAATCCCTGGGCATAACCCGCCCCACCCTGCGTGGAGCGCTTCAACGCCTTTCTCGCGATGGCTGGATTCAAATCCAACAGGGAAAATCCACGATCGTAAAAGACTACTGGAAAGAAGGCAACCTGGTCATGCTCAATGCTCTTTCCAAACAGCCTGAAGTCCTCACGCCCGCCTTGATCTGGAACCTGCTTGAAGTGCGTGCCGCTTTAGCTCCGCAGTACACCCGGCTCGCCTTTTCCCGCTCTGCTGAACAGTTGATTGACTTTCTAAACCGCTACACTGATCTTCCCGACACCCCTGATGCCTATGCGCAAGCCGACCAGGAACTTCACCACCAATTAACCGTGTTATCCGGTAACCCTGTTTTTACCCTGATCTATAACGGTTTCCGGCAGATATCTTACCAGGCAGGTCTGGACTATTTCGCTTCCGTTGAGGCCCGCCAATCTTCCCTCGAATTTTACAAGGGGCTTCTGCAAGACGCTCACAACCACGACCCACAAAGCGCGGCCAGGCGCACAGCCGCGGTCATGCAGGACAGCCTGGATTTTTGGCAAAAGTTTGTCAGGTCTTAAGAGAGGTACTATGAAACAAACGCAATCCCGTCAACAACGCTGGTCGCAACTGGACCAGGATTGGGATCTCATTATCATCGGCGGTGGCATTACCGGCGCTGGCATCTTCAAAAGGGCGGTCAGCGGTGGCTTAAAAACACTCCTGCTGGAAGCACAAGACTTCTCCAGTGGCACGTCTTCCAAGTCCTCAAAGCTGGTGCACGGCGGTTTTCGTTACCTGCGCAGTGGTCAACTCGATGTCACCCTTGAATCGGTCAGGCAGCGCGAACGGCTGCTCAAACAGGCCAAAAACCTGGTGACCCCGCTCACATTTGTGCTTCCCTATGGCGGGAAGGGTCAACTCAAGCGCGCCTTCCGGGCTGGCGTGCTCATCTATGACCTGATGGCTCCTAAATGGAACCACCGCCACCTCGATCTCAACCAGCTTGCCAACATGCTGCCCCTGCTCAAACCTGAAGGGCTGGAGGGTGCCTATATCTATGGTGACGCCCTTCTGGATGACAGCCGCATGGTCTTACGTCTGATTCAGGAAGGCTGCCAACGTGGCGGCACCGCATTGAACTACACCAAAGTTGAACAATTGCTCAAAGGCAAAAACGGACGCGTCCACGGCATAGCGCTGCGCGACCGTTCCAGAGCCGTCCTGGGAACGCTGGAATTAAAATCAAGAGCGGTCATCAACGCCACCGGACCCTGGACGGATTTCCTCCGCAAGCAGCTCGGTCGCCAGGAACGCGTCAGACCTCTTCGCGGTTCGCACCTGGTCTTCAGTTTCAACGATCTGCCCATCCCCTATGCTGTGACCTTGATGCATCCCAAAGACGGTCGGGCCATGTTTGCGATCCCCTGGGAAGGGCGCACACTTTTCGGCACTACCGATCTGGACCACCAATTCCCGCTCGAGCAGGAGCCATTCTGTACCAGCGAGGAGATTGCCTATATGCTCGAAGCGGTTCACTCCATCTTCCCAGACTCAAGCATCAGCGGAGATTCGATCATTTCTACCTTTGCCGGGCTGAGGCCGATCGTGCGCGGTGACGCCTCCGACCCATCCGCCGAATCGCGCGCGCACCTAATTTTGGAAGAAGACGGCTTGGTGACAGTCACCGGTGGAAAGCTGACCATCTTCGAAATCATGGCTGAAGACGCGCTCAAAGCTGCCATGCCTCAGATTGGCAAAAAGTTAAAGAAAATTGACCACTGGTTTGACCCGATTCCAGAAAGTTTGCCGCAAGAGAGTCTCGATCAGCAATCTTTCCATTATCTCGCCGGACGTTACGGTCAGGCCTTGCCCGAACTGGTAAACTTGTCTGAAGCTCAGGACCTCCAGCAGGTGGACGATCTTTTTGTCCACTGGGCTGAACTGGTCTACAATGCCCGTTACGAGATGGTAGAACACCTCGACGACCTGCTTTTGCGCAGAACCAGGCTGGGGCTGCTTCTGCCTGATGGCGCTATCAATGAAATCGATCGGGTGAAGGCATTAACACAGCACGAATTGCCCTGGTCCCAACAAGATTGGCAGGACGAGATCTCCCGCTATCAACAGATCTATCTGCAAGCATACAGTCCGGATCCGGAAAATCATTTGAAATAGGAGAAACAATGGCACAGAAAGAGAAATTTGTACCCGCCTGGTATGAAGAACCGGTTCCTGCCGGAAGTTGGCGCTCTATCTTTAAATGGGGACACCCCGCTGGGTTCAAACACCCCAACAGCGGTCTGGTCAAATTGATCATGGATCGTTTTGGTCTGACCAAAGAGACCCTTTCCCAGCCAGGAAAGTTAGGGCTCGAGCTGGTTCCCGATGATGTCCCCGTAAACTTTCCCCAGGAACACATGGATTTCCTGGTCCGCACTTGCGGTGAAGAAAACCTGCATACCGACACCTATACCAGGATCAAGCGTTCTTACGGACAGGGCATGGTCGACGCGCTGCGGCTGAGACGCCAGATTGTCGAAAACCTGCCGGAAGTCGTGGTGGCACCAAGATCCCAGGAGGAAATTGAGGCGATCGTCACCTACGCCAATGATCACCTCATCCCCATCTACGTTTTTGGCGGTGGTTCCACCGTCACCCGCGGTTACGAAGCCACCAAAGGCGGAATTTGCATCGACATGTCCGTTCACATGAACCGGCTGGTTGAATTGAACGAAATCGACCAGACCGTCACTGTCGAAGCCGGCATGTGGGGGCCCAAACTGGAAGACCTGCTTCAAAACGCGGTAGAAAAATTGGGCGCCAGGCGCAATTACACCGTCGGTCACTTCCCTCAATCTTTCGAGTACTCCAGCGTGGGGGGCTGGGTCGTCACCCGCGGAGCGGGACAAAACTCCACTTATTTCGGCAAAATTGAGGACATGGTCCTATCCCAGGAATACGTCACACCACGGGGTATATTTAAAACCTGCCCGCATCCACGTGCTGCCACCGGACCTGATTTTGACCAGGTTATGATGGGAGGAGAAGGCAGTTTTGGTATCCTCTCCAAGGTCACGCTGCGGCTCTGGCACTGGCAGCCCGAAAACCGCCGGAGATTCAGTTATATGTTCCACACCTGGGAAGATGCCCAGGCAGCCAGCCGCGAGATTATGCAGGGTGAATTCGGTTATCCTTCCGTTTACCGCGTCTCCGACCCCGAAGAAACCGACATCATGATGAAACTCTATCACATTGAAGACAGCATCGCCGACACTTTGTTGCAAAAAATCGGCTACCAGCCCATGCAAAAGTGCCTGCTGTTAGGGTTCACCGATGGCGAAAAAGACTTCAGCCGCAATTTGGACCGAAAAATTCGCCGCATATGCCGTAAATATAAAGCCTTCGAAATTTCATTTGCCGGTGTGACCAAAACCTGGGAAAAAGGCCGCTTCACCGATCCTTATATGCGCGAGGACCTGCAGGATTACGGCGTGCTCATTGACACCCTTGAGTGCGGCGTCACCTGGTCACAAATGCCCCAGGTACACAGAGACGTGCGCGCTTTTGTTAAATCACGCCCAAACACAATTTGCATGACCCATATATCCCATTCCTACCCGCAAGGCGCGAATTTGTACTTTATTTTTATCGCGAAAATGAGTACTATTAGAGAATACCTCGATCTGCAGTATGGCATCCTCGAAGCGATTGCCAAATCGGGCGCGTCGATCAGCCACCATCACGGTGTTGGCAAAGCCACCGCTCCCTGGCTGGAAGACCAGATCGGAAAAGAACAGATGGATGTCATCCGTCTGTTGAAAAAACATTTCGACCCCAACAATATTTTAAATCCGGGTGGTACACTCGGGTTGGATATGAGCCCGGCACAAAAAGAAAAGCGCTGGGGCAAAGACTTTGAGGATTAAATGACAAAAGAGCACCTGCTGGCAATTGACGTCGGCACCCAATCGACACGAGCCTTGATTTTCGATCTGCAAGGCAACCTGCTTGCTAAAGCGCAGATACCCCTGCCCACCTACAACGCTCCTAGACCTGGCTGGGCTGAACTGGAGCCAGATCGCTTCTGGCAGAGCCTCTGCCAGGCCTGCCATAAACTCTGGGCAGTCCCAGATGTCGACAAGTCCCAAATTGCCGGCGTTTCAATTACAACTCAGCGCAACGTGCTCATTAATCTTGCCAAAGACAGGACACCACTCAGACCAGCCATTCATTGGTCCGATCAGCGCAGAACCGCCGGTTTACCCAGCGTAGGCGGTATCTGGGGGCTGCTCTTTTCCCTCTCGGGCATGACCAACACCATCCGTTATCTTCAATCGGAAGCCAAAACCAACTGGATTCGGACCCACCAGCCAGAAATTTGGGCAAAGACAGACAAAATCGTGCTCCTCTCCGGCTATCTGACCTACCAGATGACCGGCAATTTGGTAGACTCGGTTGGCTGCCAGGTGGCCCATCTGCCTTTCGACTATAAAAAGCACCAGTGGGCCGGCAAGTTCGACTGGAAATGGCAAGCCGTTCCGGTGGAAGCAGATATGCTCATCGATTTGGTCCCACCGGGAGGTTTGCTCGGTGGGGTCACCGCCCAGGCATCCCAGCAGACCGGAATACCCGCGGGGCTGCCTCTAATCGCTTCGGCGGCCGACAAGGCCTGCGAAGTGCTCGGAACCGGCGCCATTGCGCCAAATGTTTGCTGCCTTTCCTACGGCACCGCCTCGACAATTAACACCACGCACAGTCGTTACGTCGAAGTCATCCCGCTCATCCCGCCCTACCCCTCCGCGATTCCAGGTTCCTACTCCCTTGAAATCCAGCTCTTCAGAGGCTATTGGATGGTTTCCTGGTTTTTGCGTGAATTTGGACAAAACGAGCAGCGCCTGGCAGATGAGCGCGGAATTGTCCCCGAAGAATTGTTTGACGACCTGGTAAATTCCGTGCCCGCCGGATCCATGGGGCTGACACTGCAGCCCTATTGGGCGCCGGGCTTGAAATCGCCCGGTCCTAATGCCAAAGGCGCCGTGATCGGCTTTGGTGGGGTTCACACTCGCGCTCATGTCTACCGCGCCATCCTCGAAGGTCTGGCCTACGCCCTGCGCGAAGGAGCCGAACGCACCAGCAAACGCAGCCGGGTGCCTATTACCGAAGTTCGGGTTGCTGGAGGCGGCTCGCAGAGTGATGCCACCCTGCAGGTTACAGCAGATATCTTTGGCATGCCTGTCAATCGCGCTCACGTCTACGAGGCCAGTGGGCTGGGAGCCGCGATAGACCTGGCGGTTGGCCTGAAACTGCAGCCATCTTTTGAGACCGCCGTGGCAGAGATGACCCATATCAGCGAAACCTTTGAACCAAACCCCGAAAACCATAAACTCTATGACGAGCTCTATAACCGCGTTTACCTGAAAATGTATGACCGTCTCAGCCCCCTATACAAGGAAATACAGGATATTACCGGTTATCCCTCCTGGGATTAACTTCCAATTGCCAGAGGTTGATAACTGGGCATTGAATTGGAGCATAAACAAAAACCGGCGCCCTTAGAAAGGCAGCCGGTTTAAATATATTCAGAGGAAAATGTTATTCTTCTTCCTTCGATCGGACCACGATGGTCGTCTTGCCGGGCAGTTTTTTGATATCAAAATAATTCTTCTTCGTGCGTACCAGTGAGGCCAATTGTCTCGAGCCATAAGTACGGGGGTCGAAACCCGGGTCAATTCTGCGCAGCGCTGTACCGACTTCAGAAAGTCTGGCCCATCCGTCGTCATCGGTGCCGGCCATCTCGATAGCGTCTTCGATGTTATCGATCAGGTCCTGATCTTCCTTGCTCATCTTCTGCCTGGTGGCGGTGTGACCCTTCTGTCGTTCGCGTTTCTCCAGGTTTTCAGTGTAAATAAAGACGTCACAGGCCGAGACAAATGCTCTCGGGGTCAGGTTCTTACCAATTCCCACCACCAGCTTGCCGCTTTCGCGTAAGCGGGTTGCCAGGCGCGTGTAATCGCTGTCGCTGGAAACCAGGCAAAAACCATCCACCTGGTTGGAATGCAAAATATCCATCGCGTCAATGATCATGGCCGAATCGGTGGCGTTTTTACCTACCGAATAGCTGAATTGCTGAAAAGGCTGGAAAGCGTAAGAATTTAATGTGTCTTTCCAGGATTTCATGCTGGTCGAGGTCCAGTCACCATAAATCCGACGGACCGTGGCGTTCCCATATCGACTCGATTCGACCACAATCTGTTCAATTAAAGAGGCCTGGGCATTATCACCGTCGATCAAGATCGCGATGCGCTTCTCCCTCAGGCCATTAGTTGCTTCTGTATTTATTGCCATACTGGCATTATAACTGCTTTTTCGGATTGTTCACACATCAACAACGCAGGCAATCTTCAATATCTGCCAGATTGTGCTTCTTATAGTAGTTCTGGTGATACTCCTCTGCCGGATAAAAGTCCGAAACAGGCCGGATTTCGGTGACAATCTCGTATTCATACTCGCTGCCAGCTAACAATTCATCCAAAACAGCTTGCGCGATCTCGGCTTGTTCCTCACCGTCGGTAAAAATGACCGAACTGTACTGCGAACTATGAGAGAGACAGTTGTCCTCCCGAAGGGTGGGGTCGTGAAATCTGAAAAATGCTTCCGTGATTTCCTGATAACTTATTTGTTCGGGATCAAACACCACTCTGACAGCCTCAACATGCCCGCTGATGTCCTGGCAGACCTGGCGATAGGTAGGATCTTCAAGATGCCCGCCGGTATAGCCCACCTCAGTCTCGAGGACGCCGGGCAACTGCTGAAAACGAGACTGCATGCCCCAAAAACACCCCCCTGCAACAATTGCTGTTTGACTCATATCTTTTTTCCTGCTCCTTCTGACACCAACCATTTTTGTCATTAACAGACAATTTGCCACGCAGTTGGGTATTAAAACTATTATAAGATAAGGTAACATCAATTTTTTGAATTGTCTGACGTTTTTATGCTTTGACGAGAGAAAAGGGTTATACAAAATTCGCGCGCATAGTTCGATTCTGGTCCCATTGTTGCCCTGCTCGCGCCGCTCTTGCGAAGCACCCCAGGCCCTCCGTTTGGGCCGGTCTTGCATCGTAGGGCGGAATGGTGTTCTCCGTTCGCGCCGGTCTTATTATCCCCGCAGCGAAGCGGAGTGGGACCTCTGTTCGCGCCGGTCTCCTGACCGTGCGCGCCAATCTCTGTTTGCGCCGGTCTTTTTTATCCCCGTAGCGAAGCGGAGTGGGACCTGACCGCGCACATATAATGACCACCCTCTCTTTAGAGGGGATCCGAGAGCAAAGCGACCAGACCGAGTGAGTTCAACTCATACGGTCTGTAAGGAACACGTTGGTGTTCATAACGGGGGGGGTGGGCTTAAAACCTCCGTTCACTCCGGTCTTATTATCCCCGCAGCGAAGCGAAGTGGCACCTGACCGCCCGCCAATCCGTTACTGGCGGAGGGAGCAAGTACTGCTCGCTTCACTCCCAGCATCACGACCCCCTCCGTACGGCTGGGCTCGTGTGCCCGCGCAGCAGGGTATTGATCCAGCCGTTTTGATCATCAATTCCGCCATAGGGCAACCCGTTATGCTGTGTTCTTTACGACACATCCCCCCTCAAAGCCCGCCTTAACCAAACTTCTTCAACAACAATTTCCAGCGGGTGTAATAATCCTTATCGGCATAATACCCAATCAACGGAAAGACCTTCTCTTTCCTCTGCGTCCTGAAGGCCCTCATCACTGCCTTCGAGAATTTCAGAACACTGCCCGTCGAGGTACTCTCCTTATTGATAATAAAGACCGTATACTCATCATCAATGATCAGTGGGCGGTAATCCCTCAACAGGTTCAGCCACAGGCTATACTCCACCACCTCGTGCCTGCCCTCATTAAAACCACCATACCGCTGCACAAATTCCCGCCTCATGAAAGTATTCTCGTGAGAGATAAAATTCATGATCGAGAGAGCCACAGTCGGGTTCAGCCGCAACAAATGGGTCTGCGGCAGCACCACTTTTCTGCCCGCCAGTTCCACCAGAAAATTGCCGGTCAGCCATACCACTTCTGGCCGGTTATTGAAGACCTGCGCCACTTTTTCCAGCGAATCATGACCCAGATAGTAATCATCGGAATGCAAATAATGGATGACCTCACCGGTCGCTTCCTCCGTGGCGACATTCAATGCGTTGCCTACCCCCTTTGGCTCCGATTGCAGGAATTTAATCCTGTAGCGATCCTGATTGCGTTCAATATACTCCCCGATTATCTCCAGGGTCGCGTCGCTCGAATAAGCATCATTGATAATGTGTTCGATCTGCAGGTAAGTCTGGCTCTCAATACTCTTCAAAGCATTTCTCAAATACTTTTCGCTGTTGAAAGTGCAGGTCACAACACTGATGGTGATGTTTGTCATAAAACCACTACCCTCTGGAAGTACCAGAGCGGAAGAATTTTTTTATTTTTCATTGCTTGATTGTAATTGCCTTATACCAAAACCGCCAACCCCAGCCAGGTTGCAGCCGCACCTCGATGTCAGCACGCTCAATGCTGTCTACCCAGCCTCTGCACGGCACGATAAAGTGCCCGTTTCATAAGATAGGCAGAAGCTTTATATAATTTTCTATCCGCTCGTTTCTTGAATTAATAAAATTGATTACTCCTTTTTTATACAGCAAATATTGGCTGATATCGGAGAACGTCGGTCTCGTTTTGAATCCGTCAAAAGGCAAATAAAATTTTACATGATGGTCATCGTCGATCAGATCATCCAGCAAAAAGTAACGGATGTAGCCCATAAAATCTTCAAACAAACCGAAGAATTTTTTATACCTCAAAAACGTTGAGTACAGTGGGTTTTCTTGCCCCCGATAAAAAAGCCGAATACATTCCAGGGTCAGGTCAAATCTATCATCAACAAGACTGTTTATCCCACGCGCCTGGTTGATAGTGTGTTTGCCGTCAACTCTGTTATTTGGAAAAATGATATAAGCTCCAATGCTAGAACCAGTATCAAAAAGATCATTTACTTCGCCTGGAATTTGTTCTGTCAGCCACTTCTTGCGCTTATGATTCTTATACGAGTGTGTGATGGCGTCGCTACCAAAAAAGAATTCCCCAAGTTCTGACTGATGATACAGGTAAGCACCTTTTTTATTATCACTTAACTCAAAGACATCACCGTTTGGCAATGGTTTACTCCACAATATCTTATGGTATCTACGCAGCGTTGGACTGGCACTGTCAGGGTCCCGCCCATGTGAGTCAGAGTAAAAATTGTAGGTAGTGTCAATTATCAATGCCAACCGCCCTTTTAAGTTGTTATTTCTTGTTTCTTGTTAACCAGCGCCATCAATGTGATCTGACCACTCCAGCGACATGTTAGAGAGGCTATCGCATCTTCGAATTGCTTTCAGTGAGCCAAAACCCGCTCCAGTCGACTCGTCAAGTCAACGAAATGAATTTATTCTACCTCTTGTCCATTGCCCATCTGGTGTTCAAAGGATTGATTTATCAAACTCATGACGTAAGGGATTTGGTCTAAAGAGGTTATCCTCACTTCAACCTCTCCATTGCCCCAATGTCCTAACCCTGCAACATTCTGAGCAATTTGCTTTGGGTCATTAATTTTTTCAAAGGGCATATTGAGCGTTATGGCTAGACTGTTTG
>CAZHXQ010000032.1:0-18732 GCA_964536465.1 uncultured Anaerolineaceae bacterium | reverse complement strand
GGTCCCCTGGGCGTCAGACTTTTGGTCTCGTTGCAAACACCCAACAGCCACACTAATCCGAATACAACAGGACAGTCTTTAGTCCCTCTTGCTCATATAGGGTGCCAGGCGCTTTATGTTCTTGACGAACTCGCTGCCGTTGACCTCAATCGTTTTTGCGAGCAAATATTTTGTTCGCTTGGAAGTATTACGGCGCAAGTGGCCTTTCCCGATCTTGGTACGAACAACTTTACCGGATCCAGTCATGCGAAAGCGTTTGGACGTAGCCTTATGAGTTTTTAATTTGTATTTTCCACTACTCTGTTTACGTGGCACGATCAAACTCCTCTTTAGAAAATCCAACGGCTGTGAACAAACGCAGCCGTTGGTCAATATACCAAACAAATATTATACCAGAAAATCTGGCTTGTCAACCAGTAGAAATAGAATCAACTTTTCTTTGGAATCAGCATCATGAACATGGACCGACCTTCCATATTTGGCGGTTGTTCAATCTCTGACACGTCGCTCAACTCTTCCGCGATGTCTCGCAGGTCTTGCAAAGCCAGCTCGGGGTAGGTGATCTCGCGACCCCGGAAGCGAATGGTTACCCTGACCTTCATCCCACTTTCCAACCAGCGGCGGGCATTTCGTACCTTAAAGCCCTGATGGTGGTCACTGGTCTTTGGCCGAAGACGAATCTCTTTGATTTCGATCTTGGTTTGGGCTTTTCTGGCTTCGCGTTCCTTCTTCTCTTTCTCGTAAAGGAACTTGCTGTAATTGATAATCTTACAAACGGGTGGGTCGGCGTTCGGGGCGATTTCTACCAGGTCCAGTCCGGCGTCGTTTGCACGACGAAAGGCTTCGTCGATGCTGACTATACCGACATTTTCTCCGGTTTCGTCAACCAGGCGGACCTTCTCTGCGCGGATGCGCTCATTAATACGATACTCTTGTCTACTGCTAATATTCTTTTTCTCCTCGATTATAGAATTGCGATATTTTACCAACAATCGGCGTGACTTTATATTACCATAAGCTTAAAAGTTTCGTCAATATTTTCGGATAACAAACAGGCAATATTTGGTGGGTTTTCTCTTCAGTTTGACCCAGTTCTACTTCGAAACGGGTAGAATTGACTCTGAAGGAGAAAACTATGGACATACATCATAATTTAGAAAAATATGCAGATTTGATCGTTAACATCGGGCTGAACCTGCACAAGGGCGACAAGCTGTCGATGCGCATGAGTGAGCATTCATTGCCTTTGGCTCGGCTGGTGGCAAAAAAGGCTTACGAAAAAGGCGTCAGTGACGTGCGCATGGAATTCTCGGACGACACGATTACCCTGGACCGCTATCTGTACGCGCCAGAGGAAGCCTTTGCTCATTATCCGGAATATCTGGTCGACTTCAATGAAAGTGCGCTGAAAGATAACTACAACGTGGTCAACTTGTTGGCACCCAACCCGGATCTGCTCAAACCGGCTGACCCCGCCCGCATTGCGCAATGGCAAAAAGTTGCTGGCAAAGCCAACAAACGGCTGATGTCGTACACCATGCAGAACAAGGTCAAGTGGTGTGTCACCGCAGTGGCAAGCCCTGCCTGGGCTGAGGCGGTCTTCCCTGATTTGCCTGAAGAGGAAGCCATGCAGAAACTTTGGGAGAATATCTTCAAAGCCACGCGGGTGGACCAGGACGATCCGATTGCCGCCTGGGAAAAACACGACCAGGAGTTGAAGAAACACGAAGCTTTCCTCAACGATGCCCGCTTCGATCGGGTGAACTACCAGGGGCCGGGGACGGACCTGACAGTGGGTTTGGTCAAGAACCACGTCTGGAAAGGCGGCTCTGGCTACAGCCAGAAGGGTGACCGTTTCTTCCCCAATATCCCCACGGAAGAAGTTTTCAGCATGCCCGATGCCGATCGCGTAGATGGCACTTTGCGTGCCACCATGCCGCTATCTGTGCGTGGTCAGATCGTGGATGATTTCCACTTCACCTTCAAAGACGGCCAGGTGGTCGATTATGACGCGGGCACAGGCAAACAAATTTTGGATGATCTGCTCGAAATGGACGAAGGCGCCAAGCGCCTTGGTGAGATCGCCCTGGTTGCGGATAACTCGCCCATCAGCAATACCGGCATCCTGTTCAAGAACACGCTTTTTGATGAGAATGCCTCCTGCCACTTTGCGCTGGGCGCCGCCTATAGCGAAAACCTCAAAGGTGCCACCGACCGCAGTGAAGAAGAGAACCGCAAGCTGGGCATGAACAACTCTCTGATTCACGTCGATTTTATGGTGGGTGCTAAAGATGTGACTGTCACCGGCATCAAGGAAGACGGTACTGAGGTAGTGCTGCTGAAAGACGGCGACTGGCAGATTTAGCCTGGCCGCGCGCAGAACCCAATCAATCATGATCCTTTGGAGCGGTCAAGCGACCGCTCCTTTTGCACCCTCTCGACGACGCCGATTTCCTGATCGAAAGCAACCGACAGCAGAAGCGAAAGCCAATCTCATGATTGCTCCAATCAGGTAAAATCAACTTAATGACTCATCGAAACCAGATTATCCTGAGCAAACTGACCCCCCCGGCGCAGCGCAGTTCGGTGCTCGCCAGACCAAGGGTGGTGCAGCTTTTGCGAGGTTGTCTTGATTATCCCGTCACTGTCGTGGTCAGCGAAACGGGATATGGCAAAACCACCTCAGCATTGACCCTGACCCAAAGCCTCGAGGTACCGGTCTTCTGGTATACCGTCTCAAGAAACGAGCGCGACCCACGCTTGTTTCTGTCTTATCTTTGCACGTCCTTCAACCAGGGCAAACAAAAGCTCGGTCAACCAGCCTTACGGGTTCTCGAAGATCACCAGGCAGATTTCAAGGAATGTCTGATCGGGCTGCTCAACTCGATTTCCACCAACCTGACCCAGGAAGCCCTGCTGGTATTGGACGACTTTCAAGGAGTGCATGACTCGCAGGAAATCCTCGAAATCATGGATTGGTTTATTGAAAACCTGCCGGGGAATTTACACGTCCTGATTCTGAGTCGAATTCCATTGCAGTTCCCATCTATGAACAAATGGCAGATACGGGGGAAACTGCTCAAGCTTGATAAAGAATCGCTCAGGTTCTCAGAAGGCGAAACCAACCAACTGTATCAGTCCACCTATCAACTGGAACTCAACCAGGAGGAGCTTTCGCTGGTTCACCGGCTGACCGAAGGCTGGGCGATCGGTCTGCAAGTTGTCTGGCAGTCGATCAAAGCGTTTCCTGAATTGAATTTACGCAGCCTGCTGCACCAGGAGAGCGCGCCTTCCCGCACGAACCTGTTCGATTACCTGGCTGAAGAAGTTCTGGATATGCAGTCAGATGAACATAAGAATTTCTTGATCAGCACTTCGATCCTGCAGTTTCTTGACAGTGATATCTGCGATTTTTTGATGGACACACAAGACAGTACCAGGATGTTAGGCGATTTATATAAATCGGGGCTGTTTATCGAACAACTAAAGCCGGATGTCCTGCGTTATCACCACATCTTCAGGGGATTCTTGCTGAGCCAACTGGAAAAGAACCCTGAAAAGGCCAGGAATCTGCACCGCAAGGTCGCCAGTTATTACCGCGCTCATCATTACTGGGAACGGGCGATCGCGCATTTGATTTCAGCCGAAGAATTCACTCGCGTGCGTCAGATCCTGGATGACGTTGGCGACAGATTGCTGCAGTCAGGCTTGAAACAAAGTGTGCGCTACTGGATGACGCGACTTCCGGAAGAAGAAATGGCAGCTTACGCTTACGGCAATTATTTGCTGGGAGAGGTGGAACGCACGGAAGCGCGGTTTGACCAGGCGCTTGAATCCTACCGTACCGCTCAGCGTCTGTATCAGAGCCAAAACAACGCCTGGGGCATGAGCCTGGCCATGCGAGGACAAGCCCAGGTTTACCTTGACACGCTCAGACCAATCAATGCCAACCAATTGTTGGAAAATGCCCTGGCATTATTGGATCCTGCTGAATATCCGCAGGAAGTGTCAGCACTGCTGACTCAGATCGCCGAGAACCAGATCAACCAGGGAGCCATGGGCGAAGCGGAGCGAAGCCTGGACATGGCACGCCAACTCTCCCCTATCAAGTCAGAAACGCAGTCCTTTATCGAGGCGCGCTTGCTTCTGCGGACCGGTCGGTTGGATGAAGGGATCCGCTTGCTCGAGGAACTTGATCCGGGCAAGGTCGAAGACGTGCTGCACCGACCTCAGCGCTTTCACCGCGAGACATCGCTCTTGTTGTCTTTGTTTTATTCTCTCAAGGGCGAACAGGAAACTGCCCGGGAATACGCCAAAGAAGGGCTGCAGGTATCCAGGCAGCTGCAGGCCAGTTACGTGGAAGCCGTGGCAAAAATCCGCCTCGGTCACGCCTTGCAGCTCGATCTTCAACAAGGACAGGACAACCCGGGTAGGCAGCATATACAGGACCTGTATGACTATGCCATTCAAAATGTGGATATCCTGCGAATCCATGTGGAACCACTGTGGGGTTTGTGCAGATTAGTGGGCTATGCTGGAAAATTGGAAGAAGCCAAAACTATCGCTGATAAAGCCCTGGTCATCGCTGGTAATGCCGGGGACGAGTGGATCGGTCTACTGGTACGGATTTCGCTTGGCGCTGCCCTGACGTTGGCGGGTGAGTACGAATCTGCGAGTGATATCCTCGCGCTGGCGACTTCTCTGGCAGATAAAGTAAACGATAATCTGGCGAAAACCGCCTCACTATTATGGCAATCTTACGCTGCTCGAAAACAGGGCTTCAAGAATTCTGCCATCCTCTTTCTTGAGCAGGCTCTTGGGTTGGTTCAGCAGCACGATTACCAGTTCCTTCTCACGCGGGCGAGCCTGTTAGGCTCGGACGACCCCTATACGTTTTATCCTCTGCTTTTGTGGGCCAGGCAAATGCAGATCAAACCTGACCTGGTCAGGCGAATACTCTCGTCAGCAGCAATAGATGGTGATTATCATCCGGGATACCGCCTGGGGTTGAAACTATTGGGAGGCTTTGAGGCACGCAAAGGCAAACAACTGATAAGCAGCGACCAATGGAAACGCGAGAAAGCCAGGCAAATGCTGCAGGCTATGGCGCTTAATCGGTCAAAGGGTATCAGCAAGGAGCAACTCGCCTTGTATTTCTGGCCTGACGCAGAGGAATCCACCGCCAACAACAATTTTAAGGTAACCCTCAGCGCGCTTAACCAGGCGCTGGAACCAGAGCGCCCACCCAAAGAGAGCCCTTACTTTATCACCCGCAGTGGCGATCAATATCAACTGAACCCTCAGGCTGATATCTACCTGGATATTGATGAATTTGAGCGGCTCGCGCGCAGCCATGATCTGATGGATTGGGAATCAGCCCTGGACCTGTATCAGGGACGCCTGCTGGAGGGTGAACCTCTGCAGGAATATTTTATGTCTGACACGCAGTATTATCATCGCCTTTATCTGGATATCCTGGTCAAGCTCATCGATGCCAGCATTCTGCAGAAAGATCATGAAAAAGCGCTGGAGCTCAGCAATCGTCTGGTCAGGCAGGAACCACTGCTTGAGGTGGGCTACCTCTACCAAATGCGCATTTATGATGCCTTGGGCAACACAG
The DNA here is from genome assembly GCA_964536465.1 of uncultured Anaerolineaceae bacterium. Taxonomy (GTDB): domain Bacteria; phylum Chloroflexota; class Anaerolineae; order Anaerolineales; family Anaerolineaceae; genus Mesolinea. The sequence continues at coordinate 13,112 of CAZHXQ010000032.1, read as the reverse complement.
CTTTGGTGCACAAGGTTTACCAGCAGGCGTTGGCGGTCAGTCAGACAATCTATGGGCCGGGCGCAGCATCGGATGAACTGAAAAATTTGTATGTTGAATTGACAAGATAGGCTCTTATTTGAATTCCTGACAGTTGTCTCATCACACGCCGGCCAGATGGGCTCGCTGGGCAACCGGCTCCAAAACCCCCCAGGCAGTTAAACCTGACCGTAAATCCACTCCGATTTGTAACCAGTTTGTAACCCAGACTTGTTATAAATCTGTTTAGACTGGGATTTTTACCTGTTTTTGAACGTTCCAAGCTTAATCAAAGGAGAAAAGTATGCTGTTGAAGGATAAAGTTTGTATCATCACCGGTGGCGCCGCAGGTATTGGCAAAGCCACTGCAGAGAAGTTCGCCGCTGAAGGTGCTAAGGTCGTCATTTGTGACGTGAATGAAGAGGCTGGTAAAGCTCTGGCTGACAGCCTGGGTAATAATGCCAGTTTTTGGAAAGTAAACGTGGTCGACCGGCAGGAAGTGCAGGCATGGGTCGATCAGGTGATCGAACGTTACGGGCGTATCGATGTGTTGATCAATAACGCCGGCATCACCCGCGATGGTCAGTTCGTCAAGTTTAAGGAAGGCGAAGTGGTCGGTCAGATGGGTGAAGACGCCTTTGACGCGGTTATCGCCGTAAACCTTAAGGGAGTCTTCAACTGCACTCAGGCAGTAGTTCCCTATATGATCAAACAGGGCGGCGGCGCGATTGTGAGCGCCTCCAGTGTGGTCGGTTTATACGGCAATTTTGGTCAGACAAACTACGCCGCAACCAAGTTTGCGGTTATCGGCATGACCAAAACCTGGGCGCGAGAGCTGGGCAAATATCAGATACGCGTCAACGCGGTGGCGCCGGGCTTTATCCTGACCGAGATGGTACAGAAGATGCCGGAGAAAGTGCTGGATGGCATGGCAGCCGGCACACCGCTGAAGCGTCTGGGCACTCCGGAAGAAGTCGCCAAAGTTTACGCCTGGCTGGCCAGCGACGAAGCATCTTACATCCACGGAGCGGTCATCAGCGTGGACGGCGGCATCGTTTTGGGTACGTAGTTGAGCTTTCTCTAAGACAGAAAATCAACAGATGACGAAAGGAAAATGATGACTCGTTACGCAAATATCTTAAGCACCGGGATGTATCTTCCCGAAAATGAGATTACCAATCAAATTTTTTCTCAATGGATGGGCCAGGTCAGCGAGAAACTGGCCGAGGTAGTCTACAAATTTGAAGCCAGCAGCGGAATCAAAACCCGCTTTTATGCGCCGGAAGATTGGGCGACCTCAGACCTGGCCGTTGAAGCCGGAAAAGCAGCCATCGCTGCCGCGGGCATTACGCCTGAAGAGGTTGACCTGGTCATTGTCGGCACTGACAGCCCAGATTACATTACCCCGGCTACCTCAGTCGTTACTCAATACAAACTGGGTGCGGTCAATGCTGGAACCTGGGATGTTGGCTGCGCCTGCGCTTCTTTCCCGACCGCGCTGGCTCAGGCGGCCGGTCTGATAGCCACCAATCCGCATATGAAGTATATCCTCGTGATTGGCGCCTATATGATGCACAAACTTTCCGACTATAAGCACGACGTCATGGCTTTTTTCTACGGCGATGGCGCTGGCGCGGCAATTGTGGGTGCCACAGATAAACCTGGCTACGTTTCGTGTTCGATTAAAGCGGATGGCTCTTATCACAAACATTGGGGCATTTATTCGGGGGGCACTTATGAACCTGCCACGGTTGAGAGTGTTGAAGCCGGGCGTACCAAAGTCAGATTGATCACGCCCTTCCCACCGACCGTCAACCTTGAAGGCTGGCCTGCACGCGTGCGGGAATGCGCCGCCAACGGTGGCTTCGAAGTGAGCGATATTGATCACATTATCTTCACCCAGGTAAATTTGAACAGCATCAAAACTGTCATGGAAGACCTGGGTCTGCCGGTAGAGAAAGCCCATCATGTCATGGATAAATGGGGTTACATGGGCTCGGCGTGTCTGCCGGTCGCATTCCACGACGCCATCGCGCAGGGCAAGATCAAATCGGGTATGCGCGTAGTATTCTGTGGCTCCGGGGTTGGTTACAACCAGGCCGCCACCTGTTTTATTATGCCTTAACAGGACCTAGTCGATGAGATGGCAAGAGGAATATAAAAGCAAACTAATAAGCATGACCGAAGCGATCGGCATGGTCCAATCGGGTATGACGATTTCAATCGGCATTGCGGCTTCAGAGCCAGTGGGTATGCTTGAGGAGATGGCCAGGCAGGCTGAGCGTTTTGAAAACGTCACAACCTGGACCTGTCTGCCCATGCGCGCTTATGACATCTTCATGAAGCCCGAGATGGAAGGCCATATTTTCAACGAAAACTGGTTTTATGGCGCCCCGGACCGAGCTGTACATGCTGAAGGGCGGGTTTCATACACGCCTAATAACTTACATAAGGCTGGTCCGGATAAATTAATTGGGCACGGCGGACAGGTGGACATGATGTTGGGCGTCTGCACGCCGCCAAACGCGGAAGGGTTGGTCTCCCTTTCGATGGGGGCGGTAGTCGAACGCGATATGATCGACGCAGCTGACATCGTCATCCTGGAGGTCAACCCTAATCTTCCCTGGACCGATGGCGATGTTGTCATCCCGCTTTCGATGGTTGATCATTTCGTGGAATTCGACAGCCCGCTTGTGCAGGTGCCTTCGCCCACGCCCAATGAGACTGATGAGCTCATCGGTCATAATGTGGCCGAGTTTATCGAGGATGGCTGCACGATTCAGCTGGGAATAGGTGGTATGCCAAATGCCGTGGCCGATTTTATTTCGGACCGTAGAAACCTGGGCGTCCATTCTGAGCTTCTGGTAGATGGGGTCTACAAGCTTTGGGAGGCGGGCGCTGCTGATAACAGCCGCAAAACCCTGCATCCGGGCAAATTTGTGGCCACCTTTGCCATCGGTACCCAGCCGCTGTACGATTTTATGAATGACAGCCCGGACGTGCTGCTGCTGCGCGGCAGTTATGTCAATAATCCCTATGTCATCGCTAAAAATTACCGCATGATCAGTATCAACACTGCTCTGCAGGTGGACGTTTTAGGTCAGGTTTGCTCACAGTCACTGGGGACGCGTCAATTTAGCGGAACCGGTGGACAGCTGGACACCCACCGCGGGGCGCAAATGTCTGAAGGTGGAAAGGGCATCATCGCACTGCGCTCAACTGCCAAGAGCGGCACGATTTCAACCATCGTGCCAACCTTAGCGCCCGGCGCCGGCGTGACAGTGCCCAGCCAGGATGTCGACACGATTGTGACCGAGTATGGCAGCGCGCAATTACGCGGGCTGTCTGTCAAGAAGCGCATGGAAGCGCTGATCAACATCGCCCACCCCGATTTCAGAGAATCTATCCGTGAAGAATCCCACCGACTGGGGATTGTCCCGGATAAGCGCTTCTTTTAAATAAAGGAGAGAAGATGGACCAAGCAATCTTAGGTAAATGGACTCAAATGGAAGGGCAGCCCTATCCGGGCCTGTATTTCCTTTTCAAAGATGACGGCACCTTCGAAGCTCGCTATGACGAGTTGGGCATAGTTTCCAGTGGGACCTGGCAGGCCGGGGAAGGCAAGATCGATATGGATCAGAAAAAGCATACCTTCGGATTGGTTGGTAAGTATGAAGGATTGTACGAAGTCGAGGGCGATATGCTGCGTATGAATCTGGTGGCGGCCGGCGAACATGAGCGGCCAACCGATTTGGAAAAATCGGTACTTTACCGAAAAGAGAAGGCATAGAAAGCATGGCGAAAAAGTTATCTCGCGGTGTGGCAATTGTCGGTGTTGGAATGAGCGAATTTGGCGCCTTCCCAGACAAAACTTCTCGTGATCTTTTTGTTGAAGCTTATCTGGAGCTTAAGCAAAGTGTTCAAAAAGGTTTTGACCCCAAAGACATTGAGACCTTCTATATGGGCAACTTTTCTTCAGACCACTTTGAGAATCAAGGTCATCTGGCGCCGATTGTGGCAAGCTGGGTTGGTCTGTCTCCTGTAGCCAGTACCCGGATCGAGGATGCCTGCGCGAGTGGGGGCGTAGCGCTTCGACAGGGGGTTTTGGCTATCGCTTCCGGAGCTGTAGATATCGTCCTGGTGGGCGGTCTGGAAAAAATGACCGACCTGCCTGGTGCCAAAGTCACTGACACATTGGCTTTGGCGGCAGACTCAATGTTTGAAGTGCCGACTGGGTTTACTTTTCCAGGTTTTTATGCTGCCATGGCAAGTGCCTATATCGATCAATACCAGGCCGATCCGGACGCGCTTTTGCGAGTAGGCATCAAAAATCATCAGAACGGGGCCCTAAACGAGAAAGCACAGTTTAACCAATCTATTCCTGAGGTTATGGAGAAGAAAAAGAGCAAAGCTGCGCAGAAGGGTCTGCCGGTGCCCGAATGGGAGGACGAGATGGCTTTCATGAAAGACCCGAAAGCCAACCCGATGATAGCCTGGCCCCTGCGTTTGTTCGATTGTTCGCCAGTTTCTGATGGGGCCGCAGCCGTGCTGCTGGTGAGTGAAGAGTTGGCTGCGAAGTACACAGATACCCCGATTTTTGTAGTCGGTTCAGGACAGGCCAGCGATGGCGCTCTGGCCGAGCGCGAATCGCTCAGCAATATTCCCGCTGCTGTGGAGGCAGCCAGGCAAGCCTACGAAATGGCTGGGATTGCACCTGAGGACATCGATTTCGCGGAAGTACACGACTGCTTCACCATTGCTGAAATCATGGCAATTGAAGACCTGGGTTTCTTTGCTCATGGAGAGGGCTGGAAAGCAGCCTTGGAAGGGCGAACGGCGCGGGATGGCAGCCATCCAATCAACCCCAGCGGCGGTTTGAAGGCCAAAGGTCACCCTGTGGGCGCTTCAGGCGTGGGACAGGTTGTGGAGGTCTGGAAGCAGTTAAACGGCATTGCCGGGGAGAGACAACTGAGGGGAAAACTGAAGTACGGGTTGGCTCACAACGTTGGCGGAACCGGACAGACCTGCAGCGTGCATATCTTCGAGAAGAGGAACTGAAATGACAGAACACAGTCTGTATTCCAGAGAGTTTGACCAGGCAATTGCCCAGGATGTCTTGATCGGATCCCGCTGTCTCGATTGTGCTTACACCTCAGTTCCCCAACGACAAATTTGCCCACGCTGTCATGCTGACCGCGTCCAACGCGTGGAACTGTCAGGCAGAGGAACCCTGGCGGCTTTCACCGTTATCTATATCCCCCCAACCAGCATGGCTGAGGCAGGTTATAACGCTAAAAATCCCTATTGTGTCGGTATTGTCAGCCTGGCGGAAGGCCCCCGGATCAGCGCTCAAATTGTCGGTTTAGACCTGAGCGATCCTTCCGCGATCAAGATCAATACGCCCCTCAAACAAGCCTCGATTGTCAGAGGTGAGGGAGATGCTGCCAGGAAGTTCCTGGCGTTTGAACCAGCATAGTGAGAAATTGAGATGCCGCGTATAGCTGTCAACGATATCAACCTGTACTACGAACTTCACGGACCCGAGGATGGGGAAGTTATCGTGCTTTCCAATGGCATCATGATGAGTACCGCCAGCTGGGTCTTCCAGACGCAGGCACTTTCCAGGCACTTCAGGGTGCTGCTGTACGACTGCCGGGGAATGTGGCAGTCTGACAGTCCTGAAGGTCCCTTTTCGATGGAGTTGCACGCTGACGATTTGGCAGCCCTGTTGGATGCACTGAAAATTGAAAAAGCTCATATCGCCGGGATCTCGTATGGCTCAGAAGTCAGCATGATGTTTGCCTTGCGGTATCCGGAAAAAACAAAGAGTCTGATCGTCATCGACGGTGTTTCAGAAGTCTCGACCCTGCTGAGATTGCAATCTTATCCCTGGAGGTTGGCAGGAGAACGCAATGATGCGGCACTGCTGTTCCACACTTCAGTATTCCTGAATTTCGGCGAAGAATACCTGATCCGGAACGAAAAGATGCTGCCCGCTGCCCAGGCAAACTTTGAGAAACTGGATCTGTCTTCTTTCGTGAAATTGATGGATGCCTTTACGTCGTATAATATTACCGAGCAACTGGGACAAATCAGTTGCCCGACTTTGATCGTGGTGGGGCAGGAAGACCCGATCAAAGGACCCAAAATGGCTCAAATAATGGTGGACCGTATCCCTCATGCTGAGTATGTTGTCGTCCCAGGCGCTGGCCACGCTTTGTGCCTGGATAAACCTGAACCGCTGAACACGCTTCTGCTGGGTTTTGTGCTGAAGCACAGTGATCAGGTGTAACACTTGTGACCAACTGACAGATGTCAGAGGTAAATAGATAGAAAAACAAGACAGGAGAAAGAATGAAAAAGTCGTTATTTTTTGTAGTCGCCATGCTGCTCATTGCGAGTATGGTATTGGGTGCTTGCGCCCAGGCCACTGAAGCTCCGGTAGTACCCGAAGTCCCAGTGGAAACTGAAGCTCCGGTGGAAACTGAAGAACCGGTCGTCACCGAAGAACCGGTTGTCACCGAAGAACCAGTGGAAGAACCTGCTGCTGGTCTGACTTGTGCCGAACCGATTAAAGTGGGTTTGATCACTGATATCACCGGCCCACTGGCCATTTACGGCGCGATGATCCAGCGCTCATTCATGCTCGGCATGGAATACGCAACCGGCGCAGAAGGATCTGCCGGCCCCGTATTTGACTTCACCCAAAACCAGGAAAGCACCTTCAAGATTGACGATTGTGAAATCCAGGTATTTGTCCGGGACGATGCCGGTCTGCCTGAAAATACAACCACTGTCGCCAATGAATTGATTGACATCCAGGATGTTGATTTCCTGGTCGGCACTGCTTCTTCTGGCGCTACCGCCGTGCTGCAGGGCATCGCCCTCGCAAATGAAGTTCCGTTGATTGTCGCACCGGCAGCAGCCAACGATATTACCGGCAAAGACTTCAACGAATTCACCTTCCGAACTGCTCGTAATAACTATCAGGACGCCATCAATGAGTGCCAGGCGCTGACAGCCAACTACTCCACCTTCATCCAGATCGCTGCTGACTATGCTTTTGGTCACGGCTCTGCTGAAGCTTTCCGCGATGCCTGTACTCTCGGCGGCGGAACATTTGTTGCTGACGACATTTTCGCCCCGGCCACCACCACCGATTTCACTCCTTATATGGAGCAAATCGCTGCTTCTGGCGCAGAGGCTTATATCGTCTCTTGGGCTGGCGCGGGCTTCATCTCGCTGGTGCAGGCTGCCAAAGACCAGGGCGTCACTGACACCATGGAACTTGGTACTACCTTTATCGATAACGCCCTGACTCCCGTGTTTTACAGCAATGCTATCGGCACTACCGCTGGTATTCTGTATCATTGGTCCGCCCCCGACAACCCTGCCAACGATTTCCTGGTTGCTGAAGCCAGCGGTCGCTATGGCGTCTATCCTGATCTTTTCGATGCTGATGGCATGAACGCTGCTATCATGATCATTGAAACCCTCAAGAAGACTAATGGCGATGTCACCCCCGCCACTCTGATCGCCGCCATGGAAGGTCTTGAATTTGAAGGCCCCAAGGGCACCATCTATATTCGCCCCGAAGACCACGTTGCCATCCAAGATATGTACATTCTCAAGCTCGAGAATCTGACCGATCCTACCGGCAACTACTATTCCTTCGTTGATACCACCCGCCCCGAGCCTCCCTGCTTGCTTCCGGAAGCTCTCCAGAACCGCTGTGGCGATCTGCCCATCGGCAGTCTGACCGGCAAATAATCGCTTTAACAATGTGTCCCTGGATGTCTTGCGAGCTTCCAGGGACACTGCCTTACCTCGCTATGATTCGCAAATCAAATAGAATTGAGAAGTCATGACGTCACGAGAAACAATTATTGAAACCCGAAACCTGAGCAAGCACTTTGGCGGCTTGGCTGCGGTGGACGATGTCAGTATAAAGATCAAAGCCGGAACACTGCACTCCATCATCGGGCCCAATGGTGCCGGAAAAACCACTTTCTTTAACCTTTTGAGTGGTAACTTGAAACCTACCAACGGCAAGGTGTTTTACAAGGGTTTGGACCTTGTGGGAAAACCCATTCATCAAATGATCCATATGGGCATCGGGCGATCCTTTCAAATCACCAACATATTTCCAAATCTAACCGTCTATGAAAACATCCGGCTTGCGTCCCAGGTCATGGAGGATAAGAATTTTCGATTCCTCATGGATACATCCAAAATGAAGCAGGTCGAAAGGCGCACTGCTGAAGTTATCGCCAGGGTCGGTCTGGAAGGGCAGGCTTTGCTGCCTGCCAGGATGCTTTCCCACGGTGACCAACGCAAATTGGAACTTGGAATGATCCTTGCTCCTGACCCGGAACTGTTGTTGCTGGATGAACCCACTGCCGGTATGGCTACCGACCAGGTGCCAGAATTGATCAGCTTAATTCAGGAAGTACAGCAGTCTGGTTCAAAAACTGTCATCCTGGTAGAACATAACATGAACGTGGTCATGCAAGTTTCGGATGAGATCACCGTCATGCATCAGGGCAAAGTTCTGGCACAGGGCACGCCCAGTGAAATTGCGGGCAATCTGGATGTGCAAACTGCTTACCTGGGAGGTCTTTATGACCTTCATTCCTAGGTTTCCCTGGCAATTCAACTTGAAAATTAAATCGGAATGGGGTCTGGTATGAGCAATATCCTTGAGGTAAAGAACATCCATTCCTTTATCAATCAGTATCATATCCTTCAGGATGTTGATTTTGTCGTACCGCAAGGTTCGATCACGGTGCTGCTGGGGCGCAACGGCGCCGGAAAAACCACCACCCTGAAATCTATTCTGGGACTGGCATCGGTAAGGGAAGGGCGAGTTATTTTTGAGGGCAGGGAAGTACAGGGAATGCAGCCTTTTGAGATCGCGGCGCTGGGCATTGGTTTCGTACCTGAACACCGCGCTGTCTTCAGAGATCTGTCCGTTGAAGAAAATCTGAAAATTGCTGAACGTAATAAGGGCGATTTTGAAAGAAAACGAGAATTCATTTTTGACCTTTTCCCCGATTTGGCGAAATTCCTCCATCTGAGGGGCACGGAACTGTCCGGCGGGCAGCAGCAAATGCTGGCGATTGCCCGCGCCCTGGTGGCTGACAACCGTTTACTTCTGATTGATGAACCCAGTGAAGGTCTGGCTCCAGTTATCATCGAACGCATGATTGAAGTCATCAACCAGCTGTCTCAACAAAGCACGGTTGTGTTGGTGGAGCAAAACTTCCTGGTAGCCAGCAAACTGGCGGAATACTTTGTCATCATTGAAGAAGGAAAATCTGTTCTGACCGGACTGATGAGAGACCTGGAGGCAGACAAAGCCATGATTCAACGTTATCTTGGGGCTGCGTAGGCGTTATTATGAAAACTACTATACAAAAAAACTCCAAAGCAATTATCGTCCTGATCGTTATCGCAGCCTTCCTTTTCGTGGCAGCCCGCGGTATGTCTGGCAAGGATGTGGTCATCACCATCCTGCGCGGTTTTTCTGTCGGCTCAGTTACTTTTTTGGTGGCAGCCGGCTTTTCACTGATTTTTGGTCTGCTGGATGTGCTTAACCTTGCGCAAGGCACATCGTATATGATTGGAGCCTATGTCGGCTGGACGGTCTATGTGCGCCCTGACACCTTCGTGGACGTGCTGACACCGCTTCTGCTGATCCTCGCGGGATTTTCGCTGTCAGCTTTGTGGAAGCGGCTGGCAGGTTTCGTTCACCTGGAAACCAAACCTAAGAAGATTGTCGCATGGCTGTTGATCGTTGTCGGTTTGGTGGTGCTTGGATTGCTGTTGGCACGCTATCCGATTTCGAGCTGGGACCTGAACAATTATGCCGAGAGTCCGATTTCCTATTCGTACATGGCGGATCAAGGCTTGCGGATCATCCCGCCAGAAGCCACTTTTACCGAAATATCACCGCTGCTGGCAATCCTGGGGATTTTTGCCACCAGCTCGTTGGCAGCCTTTGGAATCGCGCTACTTAATCGCGAAGACAATCAGCAAAATAATGCCGATTGGCATAAATATGTTATCCCTGCGACTCTCTTTATTTCGGGCATCCTGATTGCGCTTTTCAATACCCAAATCACCAACTGGATGTTTGCTTTGAGCACTAACTGGCTTTTCCTGATCGCCGTGGCAGCCTCTATCTTGAGTGGCATTGGGCTGGGCGCTTTGATGGAAACTACCCTGATTCGCCCTCTTTATAGCCGCCCAATTTACCAACTCATGCTCACGCTTGGTCTGGGTACCATTGGCGTGCAAATCGTGCAGGCGGTCTGGGGTCGACCGGAGTTTGTCTGGCCGAAGCCAGAACTGTTTACGGGAACAGGCGGCGCCTGCCCGGCAACCAACCTGACTGACTTGATCGAGAATCAATGCTCCACAATCATGCTTCTGGGAGGTAGGGTAAGGGTCTATGATGAGATCTTTATCCCGATCGTTGGGATTATCGTGCTCATCCTGGTGTGGACCCTGCTAAAACGCTCACGCATAGGGATGATTATCCGCGCCGGTGTGCAGGATCGCCAAATGGTCGAAGCCCTGGGCATCAACGTAAGACGAGTATTCACCCTGGTATTCGCGCTGGGTGTCGGTCTGGCAGCTTTTGGCGGTGCCCTGGCGGCACCATCTGCTGGATTGACTTCCACCATGGGCGAAAAATTATTGTTGAGTGCCTTGATCGCCCTGGCGATCGGCGGTCTGACCAGCTTTCCAGGCGCAGCGTTAGGTTCGCTTCTGGTTGGGTTGATTCAACAATTTATGATCAAATATGGTCAGATTGGCATCCCCCTGCCATTCACCGACACTGTGTTTAAGCCTTCACCGGCCCTGGTGCCGGCCTCGACAGTGCTGCTGATGGTGATAATTTTGCTGATTTTGCCGAACGGCTTGCTGGGAAAGAAGGAGTAGCCATGACAACCAACTCAAACTTTTTGACCAGAAACCGCGGTATCCTGATTTTTATGGCGGTTATGTTGATCGCGCCTTTTTTGGTTGGGCTGATGGAAGGTTCTTCACCCGCCACCATATTAAACAACGCGGGAAGTGTCTCGCGCTTCCTTGAAGGATTGGCAATCGAGATTTTCATCTGGGCAATTTTCGCGCTAAGTTTCGATTTGCTATTTGGCATCACGGGACTGTTATCGTTTGGTCATGCCATGTTCTTTGCCGTGGCTGCCTATCTGACGGGCATTGCCCTTAAGACCCTGCAGCTCCCCTTTTGGCAGGTGGTCTTACTGGTTTTATTTGCAGCAGTCCTGCAGGCGCTGCTGTTCAGCCTGGTGTTACCAAGGGTAAAAGGCATAACTTTCACCTTGGTCAGCCTGGGCTTTGCCTCTGTATTTCATATTATTGTCATGTCCAGCGATATGATCAACCTCACCGGTGCCGATGTCGGTTTGCAAGGGGTGCCGGTACCGGCTTTTCTCAATCCTACCAATGAACGGTTTCGCTTCTATGTAATTGCGCTGGTATTGCTGGTGGCAACTTACATTTTTTACCGGCGTTTTGTGGCATCGCCAACTGGGCGGGTTTGTGTCGCTATTCGGGAGAATGAGGGTCGGGCGAAGATGCTGGGATACAACACCACCACTTTCAAGATCCTCGCCATGATCATCTCGTCGGTCACGGCTTCGATAGCCGGTATGCTGCATGCACTTTATCAACCAATCATCAGCCCGACTGTAGCTGATTTGGGTTTCACGGTAACCGCCTTGCTGATCGTGCTAATTGGCGGTGTTGGCTCTCTGAGCGGGGCAATCGTTGGAGCTTTTGCATTACGCCTGGTCGATTTTGTCTTGAGACGATTTGTGGGGGCATCCGCCAGCATTATCACCGGAGCGATTTACGTGGTCTTTGTGTTGTTTGTTCCTTACGGCATCATCGGCACCATGCGGCTGCGAAAACTGAGTACCAGAGCAGGCTGGAAAGAAGTTTTGGCCCGGATAACCGGGAAATCCTAAAACATAAAAACGGGCTTGCACGCAAGCCCGTTTTTGTCTTTTAACGTGGTGTTTATAGGAGTGAATGGCTGACCAGCGGCAATAGGCCAGGTCTCAGACAGTTGTTTGCTTAGATATGAAACTTGGTCTATCTAAAAAATGCAGAACTCTTTTACACCTTACGTTCAATTTCATCCAGGGCAAGCGCAAGGAAATCGTCTACATTCATGGCGCCAGGATTCTCGCCGCTGCGGCGGCGCAGGGCAACCTGACCGTCGTCTAACTCACGGTCGCCGATCACGAGCATGTAAGGATACTTTTCTTTCTGAGCGTTGCGTATCTTGGCGTTCATGCGGTCAGAGCTGTCGTCTACCGTAACACGCAGCCCCGCCTTCTTTAACTTGTCGGCAACTTCATGCGCATAGTCGTTATGACGGTCGGCAATTGGGATCATCATGACCTGTTTGGGCGACAGCCAGGCAGGGAAAGCCCCGCCATAATGCTCGATCAGCACGCCAAAGAAGCGTTCCATTGAGCCTAATAAGGCTCTGTGTACCATGTAAGGGCGATGTTCTTTACCGTCCTCACCAATATAGGTCAGGTCGAAGCGTTCTGGCTCGTTGAAATCGAACTGAATGGTTGAAAGCTGCCACTCTCTACCCAGCGCGTCGCGCACCTTGAGATCGATCTTGGGTCCGTAGAACGCGCCACCGCCTTCATCCATCTCGTAGGGCACCCCCATGCGTTTGAGGGTATCTTCCAGGGCGGCTTCGGCGTCGCGCCACATTTTCTCATCGCCCACTCTCTTTTCGGGCATGGTGCTCAGATAAGCCTGAAAATCGCTGAAACCAAAAGCACGCAGCATATTGATGCTGAAATTTAACGTGAAGTCAATTTCATCCGGCATTTGGTCTGGGCGGCAGAAATGATGCGCGTCGTCCTGGGTAAACCCACGTACCCGCAAAAGCCCGTGCAGGACACCCGAGCGTTCATATCGATAAACCGTGCCTTTTTCGGCAAACCGCAGCGGCAGATCGCGGTAGGATCGCAGCTGGCTCTTATAGATGTGCAGGTGGAAGGGGCAGTTCATCGGTTTGATGTAATATTCCTGGTCTT
>CAZHXQ010000031.1:0-18888 GCA_964536465.1 uncultured Anaerolineaceae bacterium | reverse complement strand
CAATCAGGTCCTACTCCGCTTCGCTTCGGAGATTAGTAAGACCGGCGAGATCAAGGACTGGCGCGATCAGGTCAACAACCTCGCGCGGTCTGGTCCTACTCCGCTTCGCTTCGGAGATTGGCAAGACCGGCGAGATCAAGGTAGACCGGTGGTAATTTATAAATTCTCTTCTTTTTGAGATTTCTTTGAGCGAAGGCTTCTGAGTTGTTCGGCGATCTTGCCTTCATAACCCTGGTCGGAGGGGTGGTAGAACTCGCGCCCGAGCAGCTCATCGGGCAAATATTGCTGGTCTACCCAATGATCATCAAAGGAGTGGGGGTAAAGGTAACCTTGCCCGTGCCCCAAGCCTCTGGCATCGCGGCTGCCATCCATCAGGTGAATCGGGACTCTGCCGGCGCCTTTCTGGTTGATCTCCTGCTGAACTTCCCAAAAAGCGCCTACCGAATTGGATTTTGGGGCGGTGGCTAAATAGATGACTGCCTGGGCAATCGGATACCAACCTTCGGGCATGCCAATGTATTCAAAATTTTGCGCGGCAGCGTTTGCGACCAGGATGGCATTGGGGTCAGCCATGCCGATATCCTCACTGGCAAGGACGATCAACCGTCTGAGAATGAAGCGCGGGTCTTCTCCCGCCAGAAGCATTTTCGTCATCCAGTACAAGGCGGCATCCGGGTCACTCCCCCGTACTGACTTAATAAAGGCGGAAATGGTGTCATAATGCTGATCATCGGTTTTGTCGTAGAGCACTGCCCTTTTTTGGATCGACTCCTGGGCGATCGCGAGGGTGATATGAATCACACCCTTCTCGGCGGGAGTGGTCTCGACCGCCAGTTCAAGGGCATTGAGGGCATTTCGGGCGTCACCGCCGGCAATGTCGGCCAGGTGCTGCAGCGCGTCTTCGTCGACCTGGATGGTACGCATACCATATCCGCTTAATTCATCCTGCAGCGCTCTACGCAGAAGGGTCAGGATATCCTCGCGGGTAAGCGGCTTCAGTTCAAAGATCCTCGAACGGCTGACCAAAGCCTTGATGACGTCAAAATAGGGGTTTTGGGTAGTCGCGCCGATGAGCGTGATCATACCGCTTTCCACTTGTGGCAGCAGGGCGTCTTGCTGGGCTTTGTTCCAGCGATGGATTTCGTCAATGAACAAAATAGTGCGAACCCGGTCGTATTTACGGCGATCGGTGGCTTCCTGGATGACCTTGCGTAAGTCAGCCACGCCCGCCAATACCGCGCTGAGAGAGACGAAGTGCGCATTAGTGGTGTTGGCAATCACACGGGCAATGGTCGTTTTACCCGTGCCTGGAGGACCATAGAGGATGATCGAGCTGAAAAGACGGTCTGCCTGGATCGCCCGCCGAAGCAGCGTGCCCTCGCCAATGATATGATCTTGTCCGACGATGTCGTTAAGTGTCTGCGGGCGCATTCGAGCTGCCAGCGGTGCCTGGGAGCGCATTTGTTCCTCGAGCGAGTGGTCAAACAAGTCCATGAGTGCCTAATAGCCCTGTTCTAAGTCGACCAGGTTGTAGAGGGGCTGACCTTTAAGATAGCGTTTGAGATTTTCTATGAATAATGCAACTACCTGGTCCATCATTTTCACTGAATAGGCAGAAATATGCGGGGTGATGATCAGGTTCGGCTGCGTCCAGAGTGGACTTTCAGGTGGCAGCGGTTCTTTGCTAAACACGTCGAGTGCGGCTCCGCCAAGCTGACCCGAATTGAGGGCTTCGATCAGGGCGTCTTCGTCCACCAGCTGACCACGAGAGACGTTCACGAAGTAAGCTCCGGGTTTCATGGCGTCGAAAATATCTTTGGTAAAGAGGCACTCAGTTTCCCTGGTGTGTGGGAGGGTGAGCACAACAAAATCACAGTCCTTGATCATGCCCTGTAGAGCCTCGTTGGGATACAGCCGATGGAAGTAATTGCCATGCGGATCACCCAGTCCTTCTGGCGTATAGCCGCTATCTTCGGGGTGCATCGCGTCACGCTTGCTGGCCAAAACGGTGGCGCCATAAGCGTAAAGCAGGCGGGCAATTTCGCGCCCGATCGAGCCATAGCCAACAATTCCGACCGTGCTGCCGCGCAATTCTTTGGGCATGAGGCTGATGTGCTTGTCTTCAACCCAGCGCTTTTCGCTTTGCGCCCGGATCATCTGCGGCATTTTGTGACCGAGCATCAACAGCATCATTATGACGTATTCACCCATTTGGCTGATAGCGGCACCGCTCGCGTTGGTAATAGAGATGTTCTTTTCCTGTAACAGGGGATTGTCGATGAGCGTCTCCACACCAGCCCAGCTGCTTTGGATCCAGCGCAGGTTGGGTACCTTTTCTACCGGAGGCAAATATGCGCCAGAAGTGAGCAGCACTTCTGTCTTGCGCCAGATTTCTTCAGAAAGCTTGCTGGCATCTTTAGATTTGTAGACGTCCAGTTTGACTCGTTCGTCCAGGCTTTGGATTTGTTTGATTTGTTCTTCAGTAAGTGAGATAGTGCTTAATATTTCAATCTTTGGTTTGGCATCCATGTCTTTTTTGCTGCTTTCGTTCTCAGTCTCGATCAATTCTTGAAATCCAGGATTTGTGCTGCTGGGCTCGCTTTCGCTGCGATGGCGGCAGTTCGACTTCACGTCGAGGTTGGCGCGAGATTTTCCGAATCAGCAGAACTGCCAGCAACAACCCCAGGATCACGATCAGAACTAGCGGTGATACCGTATCCACGGTAATAAAGGCCCTGATCAGCCAGACCAGCGCAATTCCTGCTGAAATTGCCAGAAGTTTTCTCAAATTCCTGAACATCATTTACCCGCATGCCTGGACGTATTAGAACCAGGCTTTGCGCCTGGTTCTATTTTACTTTGCTTTATCGCCGAAATTGGGTTCGTTTAACCCTTTGAGACCCTGGTGCGCGACTGTTCATGCATGTAGAGCGGCAGGTAGTAGTAGCCCCCACCGTTTTTCCCAGTTGAACCAGAGGCTTTCCAGCCTCCAAAGGGCTGGAAGCCAGGCCAGGCGCCTGTGGTGGTGCCCTGCGGACGGTTGGAGTAGGTGGTACCGGCCTGGATATGGTCGTAAAACCATTCGGCCTCGTCCGGGTTACCAACAAAACCGGCAGTCAAACCGTAGTCGACATCGTTAGCCAACTGCATGGCTTGCTTGAGGTCCTTTACAGGCGCGACCATGGTAATGGGGAGGAACATCTCGTGCTTCCAGAGACGATGATCGAGAGGAACATCGGTCACAACTGTAGGAGCGCAGAAGTATCCGTCCGCGAATTCAGCTTCGGTCAACTTCCTGCCGCCTGTGCGGATGGTACCTTCTGCAGCCAATTCCTGGATGTAGCTTTCGTAATCATCATAGGCTTTGCGGTTGATAACCGGACCAAACCAGTTTTCCCGCAAGGTGGGATCGCCGATCTTGATTGATTGCGTGTTAGCGAGGAGCTTGTCGACAAATTCATCGTAGACAGCTTCTTCGACATATACGCGGGAACAAGCAGAGCACTTCTGCCCCTGCAGACCAAAAGCCGACCGCATCACCCCGATGGCAGCCAGGTCGAGATCGGCGTTCTTCGAGACGATGGTGGGGTTCTTACCGCCCATTTCGAGAATCACGGGGTGAACGTACTTGCGATTCGCAAATTTGCGGTAGATATCCATACCGACTTCCAGAGAACCGGTGAAAGTCACTCCGGCAACGTCGGGGTTTTCCGTGAGCGCGTTGCCAACGGTGGAGCCCGGGCCGGTCACCAGATTGAGCACGCCAGCAGGGATGCCGGCCTCCCGGGCACATTCCATCATCAACGCGGCAGTCCAGCTGGTATCGCTGGCGGGTTTCAGGACAACTGTGTTGCCGGCTACCAGGGCATTAGCGATGGGTCCCCCTGCCAGGGAAGCAGGGAAATTAAAGGGCACGATCACCAGCCAGACACCGTAAGGTTTGAGCACGGATTGGTTGGTTGAAGTCCTTCCTTCCAGAGGGTCGGAACCGAGCGGCTTGCGATAGCCGTTGTTTTTCTCCATCATGTCGGCTGCCCAGCGAATGAGGTCTGCCATTTCGGCCACATCGCCCAGCGCTTCCATGCGGTTTTTGCCAACTTCGAGGCTGACCGCGGCGCCGATTTCAAAGATGCGCTCCGAGATACAGTCCGCGAACTTATTCATGAGATAGACCCGCTCTTCCCAGTTCATACCGCTCCAGTTTGGGAAAGCTGCCTTGGCGGCGGCGACAGCGTCATCGGCATCCTGGGCGGTGCCTTTTTGAAAGGTGGCCAAATGCCAGTTGGTGTTGATGGGGGAATAGACCTTGTGCTTTTCTTGCGCGAAACGCTCTTGACCATTAATGATCATTGGATATTCTTTTCCAAGATGCTGTTTTAATGTTTCCAGGGCCTGATCAAAGTTATCATGCATCTCCTCAGGGGGATTTGTCATGGTGCCATAGGTGAGTTTAAATGTCATTGTGGATACGCCTCCTTGCGATGATTGTTTTCTTGATTCTAACATGGTGGGGTTGGCCTTTTCGCCCTTGAATATCCTTGTTCAGCATACGCGGCCTGGGCAGGATGCCATCTACACATCGCGGTATTGGGCAATTTGCAGTTCTTTTAAGCAAGAACGATCAAGAGATCTAAAAGAAAGGATATTTAATCGGGGGTTTTGTTGATTTTAATTTTCTCAACGACTGCCCGCAGCAGGTCAATTTCCAGGATTTCACCGTCGAGCGCCGGCTTACCTAACAGGAGTTTAATCGCCTCGGCAGCCTGCCAGGCGGCAGTCAGCGCGGCTGTGAACGAGAGTGTACCCGACTGATGCTCTTGGCCACAAAGCTCACTTCCGGCCGGACACAACCAATCCAGCAGGTCATCGCCAGGTTGGATCACACACACTCGCCCATACCAGCCTGCGACGGCGCCATGCACCAGTGGGATGCTGGTCTCTTTGGCGGCTTGCTGCAGCAGCAAACGTGTGGGCATGTTGTCAAGCGCGTCTACTGCCAGATCGCAGCCGGCAAGCAGTTCTGCGGCGTTTTCAGCGGTGAGATAAGTCTGGAATGCCTCTGTTTCAACCAGGGGGTTGATGGCCCTGACGCGCTGCTGCGCGGCCAAGGTTTTGGGCCGCCCTAAATTCATGGTTGAGCTGAGCAGCTGACGGTTGAGATTGCTCTCTTCGAAAAAATCCCCATCAACCACGCGCAAGTGCCCAACGCCGATGCGGGCCAGGTGTTCTATCACGTGACCCCCCAACCCCCCACAACCAACCACCAGCACGCGTTTGGCGGCCAGTAGGGTTTGTTCTGATGCGCTAATGGCATCGTGATTGCGCAGGTAGCGTTGCATGGCGGTCAGCCCCCGGCCATCAGGTGCAGGACGATAACGTCATCGCCATCCTGGATGACATGGTTTTCGTATTCCTCTTCAGGCACATATTCGCCGTTGACACGCACGATGATGTGCCTGAAGGTAAACACTTTTTCATCCAGCAGATTTCTGACGGTCATGCCGGACTGCCAGGGGTAATCGTCGGTGTTGACTTTGATCACAGTTTCGGTTGGATCACTTCCAAAAGTTCCGGCAGATCCATACCGATTTCCTTCAATCTTTCGGGCGTCGGGATGCCGTTGCTGGTCCAACCGCGGCGTCGATAGACGGCGTCCATCAACTGCTCGTACTGGTCTTCGCGGTAACTGCGTGTGCGGGCAATTTTCTCGTCGAGATGCATGTTTTCGGGGTCAAGCCCCTGCAGGTCACGCAGCTGCTGATCGTACAACTCCTGACGTGAAAGGTATTCCTCACGGCTGACCGGGCCGAGTGAACGGTAGGGAGCGTAATCGTCGGCGCGTTCGCCCTTGCCCATGCGCACGCTAAAGACCCGCTGGAATTGATAGACGCGCTCGGATTGGAGAATCAGTTCGTCTTTGTCAATCTGCTGACCGGTGACGGCGTTGAAGATATCGACATAATTTTGCACGTGCTCCGGCACTTTGGCAGGAGAATCGGTTTTGTGATTGTCAGCCGGAACGATGTCATTCCAGGGCAGCTTGCACAACCCGACCAGACCGAACCAGGTGCGGAACATGGGGAAGTAATAGAGCGCGTTGGCTTTGTCTTCAAAGGTGGGGATTTGTTTATTGACCATATCCATGAAGATCAGCCAGGCTTCGTCGTGCTGGGGCCCCTTGGTAGCCATGGCAAATCCGCCTTGTTGGGCCAGGCTCTCTTTATGGGCGTACTCGGAATACTCCAGCCCCTTAACCTCCATGCCGATATCCTCCAGCAGTTGGGGGTCGGCGCCGAAATCTTCGACGAAGATTTTCTTCAGGTTGCGGATGCCTAAACCTGCCAGCCTGCCAAAACCCTCGCCACGGGACATCTGATGCAGTAGTTCGAGCACAGCATCGCTGTTGCCAAAGCGCAGGTCAAGCCCACCCATTTGTTCCCGGGTGATCTGCCCGCGCTGGTAGCATTCCATGATAAAAGCGGTGCAGGTGGCGAACGAAATCAGGTCGATGCCGTAGGTGTCGCAGTAGAAGTTTTCTTCCAGAATCGCCTGTGGGTCAAAAATGCCCAGGTTAGAGCCCAAACCGGCCACGCACTCGTACTCAGGTCCGTCCACGGTCACCCGGTCACCGGCGTATGGTCCGGTTGTGAGTAAAAAGTGGTCAGCGCATTTGGCACATGACATGGTGCAGCCGTACCAACAGCCGTCATGCAGCCCCTGGGTCAGCCATTCGTTGATAAACACCTCTGGAGAGATATTGACCACTTCCGGGTCACCGCCAGTCTGGAAGTTACGTGTTGGCAGCAGGTCATACTGGCTCATAATCATGACGGTATTGGCAGTGCCAATCTGGCGCATGGCGTTCTGCTTGCTGTCGAGGTCATGCATTTGCTTGTGATATTTAACGCCGACTTTATTGATGGTGGAAATGTCGGCAGCGTTGTTGAGGTTAGGTGTGACGCCTTTATACTTCACCACCAGGGCTTTAATTTTCTTATCGTTCAGGACTGTGCCCAGCCCACCGCGGGCAGCTTGCTTGAAACGCACCACCTTGCGGCGTGGATCGTAAAAGGAGAAATTGAGCAGGCCCATGTAGCCGTGTTTGGCTGCGCTGCCTGTGCAGACCACAGAGACGTTGACCATATCGTCTTCATCTCTGGCATATTTACGGGTGAGCTCTTCGGCCAGGAGGTGGGCATCGTCAGGATATTCTTCAGCCTCTTCAATTTCGATAAGACCATTATTGCCGTCGATGAAGATCAACAATTCTTTTTCTGCTTTGCCCTGGAGTTCAAACGCATCCCAGCCAGAGAATTTGAGCAGCGGGCCAAAATATCCGCCTGCGTTGCTGTCGATGGGGATGTCTGTAAGAGGGGAGATGGAGCAAACCAGGGATTTTCCCGTTCCAGAATATTGGGTAATGCCACCCAGCGGCCCAACGCTAATCACGATTTCGTTCTCGGGCGAATTCCAGCGGGTTTGCGGGGTGACCGCATTCCACAGATACCAAAGGTCGAAACCTTTGCCGCCGGTGAATTTTTCTTTCATGAAATCGGTGACTTCTTTCTCTTCGATGCGCAGGTCAGCCACGTTGATGTATAGTGACTTGCCTGAATAACCGCGCTCGATTTTCGCGGGGGTATAACGGTATTCTTTGAGGATAGCGCCCATTAATTCTCCTTTACCTGGCTGATCAAAACCTCTAACGCGCCTGTGGGGCACGCATTTGAGCAGATGTTGCAGGCGATGCACTTGAAGGGCACTTCCAAATCATCCGCGTAGAACATAACTAATTCTGAACAGAATCCGACACACCCCAGACAACCGACGCACTTCTTCTTATCGATGCGCACAACCCCGTTGCGATCGCGGTAGATGGCGTTGGCGGTGCACATATCGATGCACTCACCGCATTGGGTGCAGTTGCGCGCCCGATAGGTTTTGTTGTTTTCCAGGATTCGAATCGCCGAGTAATTGCGGTCGTTGGTTTTGAAGTAGGTCTGCGAACAGGCTACTTCACAATCCAGGCAGCCAATGCAAAGCTCCTGCTTGTGGGTGAGAACTTTCATTAAAGTCTTCCTTTCTTGTTATGTCTGTTCAATTGTACGGAAGGTCAGGGTTTCCGTCAACCAAACCCGGTGTTATGTGCGGCGCGTTTGCAGGTTCAGTTGAATACCAGGGGAGATCAAGACACATCGGACCAAAGGTGTGCTGACAAAAAAAGGAGGGCTGAGCTGCCCTCCAGGTTAATTTTTTGAAAATTATGTGGAGATCAGGTTGGTTAAGCCAACCAATATGGCAGGGATGACCCCAGACTCGCAAACAGATCCTGGAAAATTGCCCAACCACCGCCGATCACCAGCAAAACAGGCAGGATCACGAGGACGCACAGCCCCAACAGGATGATCAGGATGATCGCCCAAATCGGGAATTCTTTCTTCGTCCGCGCGGAGGCATCGGCTCTTTTCTGAGTTTTGGCTATGTGGTCAGCTCTGATACTGCGAACATCCTCGGGAGTTAATGTTGGGCCGATGATATCAGGGCCGAGCCCGATGGGCGAAGAGCCAAATTCAGACGCAGCGATCGGGTCTGGTTTGGTCTGGGGGTCACAACATTCATCGCTTTCGTCGATGACATATTCGTCGTGGTAGGTGTGATGGTGGGGTTTTTGCCCAGCAGGCGGGGTCTGAACGGTTTCATCGCCGACTGGATTCCAGGCATTTTCCACGCCAGCCTGGACTGCGTCGATTACTTCTTCGGTGGGCTCTTCGATCGGCTCCCAAGCTTCTTCCCCATCGAAATCCTTAACTGGTTCGACCGGGTCTTCAACACTTTGCCAGGCACTTTGCGCGGCCTGATTATGTTCATCTGCCTCTTGGGCGGTGTTATCAATTCGATCAGCGAATTCGTCGTGGTTATTTTCTAAATTTTCATCCATGTGATCCTCGTTCCGGTTCGGGGGGCATTAGTTTTATTATAAACCTTGATTGCAAACGCACAAGGCTGTGTAGAGTCAGTTTTAGCCCAGACTCGGGTCGATGCAAACAGGCGCAGTGCCAGCAAGCATTGGCTATAATAGTTATGAAAGGAAAGCAATATGAAGAAATTTATCAATGAATTTAAAGAATTTATCGCCAAAGGCAACGCGATTGACCTGGCAGTCGGTGTGATCATCGGGGGGGCATTCGGCACAATTGTCAAATCTCTGGTTGCGGACATTATTATGCCGCCAATAGGCATGCTATTGGGGAACGTGGACTTTTCGGACCTGTACATCCAGTTGAACAAAGCCGCAGTCAGCATTCCAGCTGGCGCTACCCTGGAAGCCGCTCAGGAACAAGGCGCGGTGGTGATCGCATATGGATCATTTTTGATGAGCGTGATCAATTTCCTGATCGTGGGTTTCTTCGTTTTCCTGCTGGTCAAGGGCATTAATAAATTGAACTTCAGGAAAAAAACGGAGGCCGAAGTCAAAGCGCCCGAGACTAAAGTGTGCCCCTTCTGTAAAACCGAAATCCCGCTGGAGGCCAGCCGCTGCCCTCACTGTACCTCTCAGTTGGCCTAGTCATTATAATTTTATAAAGGGGCTGCCAAATGACAGCCCGTTTTTCATCGGTGGACGTGTTAAAATCATTCAATGAAACATAGTGTTTATTTTGGCGATAACCTGAGACTGCTTGAGATGCTGCCAGATGCCTGCGTCGATTTGATTTATATCGATCCGCCTTTTAACACTGGCAAAGTGCAGTCGCGTAAGCAGTTGCGTACTGTGCGGGCAGAGGAAGGGCAAGGGGACCGCACAGGTTTTGGCGGAAATTCTTACCATACCGAAGTTTTGGGTGAAGGCGATTATCGCGACACCTTCAGCGATTTTGAAGCCTTCTTGCGACCTCGACTGGAGCAGGCTTATCGAGTCTTGAAAGGAGACGGCAGTTTTTACTTTCACATTGATTACCGCGAGGCCCATTACTGCAAAATTATGTTGGACCAGATCTTTGGCAGAGGCAATTTCATCAACGAGATCATCTGGGCTTACGATTTTGGCGGTCGGGCAAAAAATCGCTGGCCGGCCAAGCACGACACCATTTTTTTCTACGCTAAAGACGCAAGAGGTTACACTTTTAACCTCGAGGATATCGACCGCATCCCCTATATGGCGCCCGGACTGGTGGGACCTAAAAAGGCCGCCAAGGGCAAACTGCCTACGGACACCTGGTGGCATACCATTGTCGGCACGAACAGCCGTGAAAAGACCGGTTACCCCACCCAAAAACCGCTTGGCATACTGGAGAGGATCGTGCGCGCGTCTTCTGACCCGGGGGACCTGGTGCTGGATTTTTTTGCCGGAAGCGGAACCACCGGGCAGGCTTGCCTGAATTTGAATCGCCGTTTTATCCTTTGTGACAGCAACCCCCAGGCTGTCGAGGTCATGAAAATTCGCTTCGCGGACAACCCAGAGATCGAATGGCTGCAAGTATGAATTTTGAGGAGCTGGCAGACCTGCACCCGATCTTGAATTTTGACCCGGATGTTGACGCGATCATCAACCCGCCTCGCTCTGCCAGCCTTCCACGGAAGCTTGTGCTCTGTTTTTTCAAAGAGGTGGTCGAAAAGGTGGCAGCGGAGCAAAAGGCTGAAATAATTTATACCTTCCGTTCGGAAGCCGGGCTTTACCCGGTTTATGCCATCGAGTTTCGCGGTGAAAAAGTGGCTTTCTTCCAACCCGGTGTTGGTGCCCCGCTGGGAGTTGGGTTGATGGAGGAAGCCATCGCTTCAGGCGCGCGGTACCTGGTAGCCTGTGGAGGTTGCGGCGTACTGAACAGGGATATTGCTGTCGGGCAGGTTTTGTTGCCGACTGCTGCCTACCGCGAGGAAGGCGTCTCTTATCACTATTTGCCCCCTTCTGCCACGGTAGAGATTGAAACAGCGGTTGTGGATATCATGGAAACAGTTTTGATTGACCACGAAATTGCCTACCTCAAAACAAAAAGCTGGACCACCGACGGTTTTTATCGTGAAACACTTGCCAAAGCCGCTCGTTATAAAGCCAAAGGTTGTCTGGCTGTAGAGATGGAAATGTCAGCTTTGGCAGCGGTGGCCAAATTTAGAGGTGTAAGATATGGGCAATATTTATATGCCGGAGATACGGTTGTGCCTGAAGGCTGGGACAGGCGAGATTGGATCAACCGGATTAACGTAAGAGAAAAGTTGTTTTGGCTGTCCGTAGAGACCTGCCTGAAAATGGAAGAGGAGTTGTAAATGCCATTATTTGAACAGAAAATTACGGAGAAGTTGGGTCCCGGAATGCTTGGGAACTTCAATAGAGGGAACGAACTAATCATGCCCAGTTATGAGGGATATGGCTTTGCCAACCTGACACCCAGCATTTTTCAGTGGCTGGGCGCGGGGCAACCTCCGGCACCTGTTTTTGGAACGGATATTCTCGAGCAGTTTGACGAGCGTTATCAAAATGTGGTTGTTATTTTGGTTGACGCGCTGGGTTACAACCAGCTGCGTCGACTGATTGATGAAGGGCGGGCACCCTTGTGGGAGGAACAAGTTGAAA
Source organism: uncultured Anaerolineaceae bacterium (assembly GCA_964536465.1). Lineage (GTDB taxonomy): Bacteria > Chloroflexota > Anaerolineae > Anaerolineales > Anaerolineaceae > Mesolinea. Next base: position 7,322 of record CAZHXQ010000031.1, on the reverse strand, counting down.
GGGGACAGCTTTTCCCGATCACCAGCATTTGCCCCAGCACGACGGCTTCGGCCCTGACCACAATCTGGACGGGCAGACCCCCCAACCAGCACGGTGTCATCGGTTATGAGATGTGGAATAAGGAACTTGGGTTGATCATGAACAACATTCTCCACACCCCGATTACTTACCGTGGAGATGTGGGAGGGTTGTCGCGGGCTGGCTTTGAACCGACGCGCTTCATGAACCAGGCGACCCTTGGTCAGCGCTTTGCCAGCCATGGGGTGGAAAGCCATGCTTTTTTACCCGCGTCGATTGCCAATTCAGGGCTATCTCAAATGCATCTGCCTGGCAGCAACCTGCACGCCTATTCCGCGGAAAGTGACCTGTTCCTGAACATGAGGGATCTGCTCAATCTGCCTGCTCAGCGCAGACGTTTCATGTATGCCTATTGGAGCGATGTCGATTCCCTTATGCACCGCTACGGAACTTTCAACAGGCGCGTGACCGAACAGTTTTTCGATTTCAGCAACGCCTTGTTCCGGCTTTTGGTGGCTGGTCTGGATGACCAGGTTCGCCAAAACAGCCTGATTTTGGTGACAGCTGATCACGGCTCTCTGGAAACGCCAGTGAATGACCGTTACGACCTGGCCAATCACAAAGATTTGACCCGCATGCTGACGATGCCGCCAACCTGTGAAGGACGCCTGCCATTTTTGTATGTAAAGCAAGGGCAGACTGATGCGGTCAGGGCTTACTTTGAACACGCCTGGCCCGGTGAGTTCATCTTCCTGACCCGCAGTCAGGTTTTGGAAATGGGACTTTTGGGCATAGGGCCGAACCACCCGGATTTGGAAGAACGGATTGGTGATCTGGTAGCCATCCCGCTGGATAGCAGCTATCTCTGGTGGCCAGACAGACCCAACAGCATGAAGGGCAGGCACGGCGGTCTGCATCCGGACGAGATGCTGGTGCCTTTGTTTGCTCTGGGATTGTGAGGGTGTTGCTGCCTGAATTTGAGGATTAGAAGCGCGATCTGATAATCGCTAATTGTCTCCGATGTTGCTAAAGAAACAATACATTCAAACCGCAAGAGAGTGTTGAGTTTCCCTTATCTGAGCGTGATTTCTCGGTAGCCGTAGGTGTTGATCACCCGGGTTGCCTTGTATTGTGATTCACGAGGGGCCAGAGGATTATAAAAATGCACATGACCGTGAAGGTGCAGGCGGGGCTGGAAGGTGTCGATCAGCCAGCGAAAGGCATTCACACCCCGATGCGCGTAGTCATCCGCATCGTGCAGCCCTGTCGCCGCCGCATGGCTGACGAATACGTCCAGATAACGTCCATAGAAAATCTTGTTCCAAATTAGCCTGGGGATCAGGCTGAAAACCATCAACCACATCTGTATTTGTGAATACTGGTACGGACCGGGCTTATAGCGCAGGCTGCCTTCGATACCCGCTAAAATAAGGTCATTTTCCCGGTCGTAAAAGACTTTTTTGTGCAGGTTGATCGCCCCTGTGGGGTCGGTCTGCAGATTTCCTGCGTGGTCTTCCAGACGGGCGACGTGATTGCCCTGGACGTAATACAGAGGCAGATCGAGCATGCTGACCACAAATTCCAGGTATGCCGCCGAGAGGTCACCGCAAGAGACGACCAGATCGATGTCGTTGAAACGTTCTGTAATGTACTGGCTGTAAACAGCTGGCACTTCTATATCGCTGAGACCAAGGATTTTCACGGTCAGTCACCAATTGCGACAGCGACCGCGGCCGCAAGCCCACCGTCATGCGTAATGGAAACACTCCATTGTCTGAGGCCTTTTTTTTCGGCTGTCAGGCGGGCGTTTCCGTGCAGGTAGACCAAGGGCTCGCCCGTCTGCTGGTGAATAATCTCGATGTCCTGCCAGGCGACCTTGCCGATACCGGTCCCTAATGCTTTTGAAACAGCTTCTTTGGCCGCGAAGATCCCACTGAGGGTGTCGTTGTCTCCTCGAGCCTGGGCTTGTTCCTGTTGGGTGAAGACGCGTTGGATGAAACGCTCACGAATACGCGGATTTACTTCTGCCAGCCGGTTGGTTCGGATCAGATCGATCCCTGATTTGATCATGGCGTGCTCCCGGCAGAGGCAATCACCAGATTGTCCAGATGCCAGTAGTTACGGGCGCAGGCAAGGATATCTTCGGCAGTGACTGCTTCGAGGACGGCCGGCAATTCCCGCAGATAATCCAGACTCAACTGGAAGCGCTCCAGGCTGAGCAAGAGCCGCGCGATCCCGGAGTTACTCTCCAGCGAAATCGGCAGTTGACCCAGTGCCTGCTGCTTGACATCTCGCAGTTCCTGGCGGGTGACTGGTTCGGTGATAAAGCGGGTTAATTCTTCTTTGATTTTACTGATTGCCTTGTCTAAATTGTTGGGGTTAACCCCAGCCACAACTTTCCAAGTGGTGGGACCAAGACCGGCGCCGAGGGTGCTGGCTGAGTAATAGGCCAGCCCCGAGCGTTCCCTGACCGATTCACCGATGCGCCCCATCATGCCAAACTGACCGAGAATGTTGTTTCCAAGCGCGCAAATTTGGTATTCCTGGCTCATACCGATGGGCGCGGATGTGCCAATGATCAGATCTGACTGACTTTTTTCAGGAATGACAACGTGTTCGCGCATGGCTTGCCTGTGCGGCTGCCAGACAGGCAGATCGATTTGTTTTTTTTGAGAAGGCACAATCCAATTGGAGAAGATCTGTTCGAATAAGGCAGCGGTACTTTCGCTCTCCATGCCTCCGGCGAAGGCAATTACCAAACCTTCAGGACCGAAGTAATTGGCATGAAATTCCAACAGGTCTTCCCTGCGGATGGTGGCAACCGTCTGTGGATAGCCAAGTTCAGGGTGCGCATAGGGGTGATCGCGGTAATACAGGCGGTCAAAGGCCTGAGAGGCCATTTCGGTGGTGTCTTGGGATTGGATTCGAAAAACAGTCAACAGTTGCTGCCGCAGGCGCTCGAAGTGAACCTGTGGAAAGGTGGGTTCAGAAAGCATTTGCATAAGGAGCGCCAGGACCAGGGGCAGGTCTTCTTTCAGACACTGGCCTGAAAAAACGGTCCCGAGAGCCCCGGCACTGATTGAAATAGAAGCGCCGCAGCTTTCGAGCAGCCGGTGAAGCTGGCGGAATTCGTGTTGTTTTGTGCCAGTCGAGAGCATGCCCGCATTGAAATTGGCCAGACCATTTTTGCCGGCGGGATCCGAGAGACTTCCTACGGGCAGGTAGCCTCTGAAGAAGACTGCCGGACTGGTGGAGTTTGGATAAGCCAGAAGGGTGCTGCCATCGGAGAAGCGTTTGCGGAATATGGTGTCAGAGCCCGGCAGGGCAGTTGGGTTGAAGAACAAGTCAGCCATTTATGGCTCCATCGCGATTGCGATAAACGCCGGTTATTCTGCGGGCAGGGTCCAGGTAGTGCCTGGCTACCCGGGTGATATCTCCCCGAGTGACTTGTCTGAGGCTTTCGACGTAATTGGTGAACCATTCATAGCCGGCAAAACTTTGCGCGTAGCCTAACCAGAAAGCCTGGTTGGTGATGTTGTCGATGCTGTAGGCGAAATTGGCACGGGCCTGCTTGAGGGCAGTATCGTGTTCTTCCAGGGAGAGCTCCTGGTTCAGGAATGTATCAATCACCTGGTTGAAACGCGCTATGACCTCATCAGGGGAGTGGTCGTCCCGACAGGTGATATACAAGGTGTAAATGCCAGGATCGATGCTGGCGCTGAGTGAGCCATAGACAGAGGCGGCAAACTGATTTTCGACCAGTTCACGGTAAAGCCGGCTGGTGCGATTGCCGATACCGCCACTGCCAAACATGTTGAGGGTGGAGGGCCCGCTGAGGATGCTTTCGATCAGGGTGTAAGCGAAGAAATCCGGGTCGCTGGCTTTAGGTGAGCGCCAGGCGATCTGGAGGTAGTTGACCTCGTCAGGGCCAAGCAATTCCACCTTCTCGGCCTGCGCGATTTCGTTTTCCGGGGTTGGAATTGACCGAGTGGTTTCGGTTTGCACGATTGGTGAGAAGTATTTCTCGATTAATCTGAGGGCTGCGTCTTCCTCGAAAGATCCCGCCAGGCACAGGAGCGCATCCGCGGGCTGATAATAATTGCGGTAATGTTGATAGAGATCGTCGCGGGTCAACCTCAACAGGTCTTCTGTCGAGCCGAGCACTTCATTGCGGTAAGGGTGTTGTTTGAAGGCGGCTTGCTGAACTTTTTCGCTTAGAAGGAACTGGGGGTCATTCTCGTTGCCTTCCCGTTCTGAGAGAATGACTGTGCGTTCGGTTTCCACTTCAACGGGGTCATAGAGACTGTTGACCATGCGGTCTGCCTCAAAGCGCAGTGCGGTTTCAAGGGCAGAACTGGGGAGAGTCTGGAAGTAGGCGGTCCAGTCAGGGCTGGTAAAGGCGTTGCTGTAGCCGCCTGTACGGGCGATCGCGTTTTCCATCATCTTACTGGAATAATTGCTGGTGCCCTTAAATTGCATGTGTTCGACCCAGTGACTGAGCCCGGTTTTTCCGGGCAATTCATTGCGCGAGCCAACGTCATACCAAATCCAGGAACTGACAATCGGAGCAGTGTGGATTTGCTTTAAGGCAATTCGCAGTCCGTTTGAGAGGCTGAGAAAGTGAGGGGATTGGTCAATTTTGTTCAATTTATTCGTTCACGAGGATGATGACTCTGATGCTTGCTCAGAGGGAATATTTCGGTCGGTTTGCCAGCGGACCATCAACAAAAGGCCGACAAAAATTACAAGCAGACCAATGATGACCCCCCGGCTTTGCAGCGTTCCCAGCACGACCTCAGGGAGCGGATTGGTGCCAAACCCAAAAGCATCTGCCAGAGCGGTGAAGACGCAAATTACATACCCGGTCATGATCATGCGCGTACCGATGTCGGCAAGCAGTGATTTTTCAGTGCAGACCCAGAAAGCGTTGAGGCTGCTGTTGGCGCCAAAGGCGAGCAAACCAATGCCAAAAAGAATCATCAGGATTTGTGAAAATCCGATATAGAGACCGCGATCCAGGCTGAAGAGGTCTGGTCGTAACCCGAGAATCAAAGCGAAAAGACCGACCAGGGTAACCGTCAGCCCGCCCCGGATTTGAGAATGGGGGAAGCCGAAATCCTTGGCACGTTGATCAATATTATTGCAGGGGTTAATCAGAATATCTCGGTCGCTAAATTTCATTTGCACCTTATCTTGGTAAGGCAGATTCTAACACGCTCAGAAAATTACCTGAATAAATCTGAGAGAGGTCTTTTTCATTGTACCCAAGTTCCTGGAGGAAGGGGGTCAGTTTTTGCAAATCGGCGATGCTGTCAATTTCGGCAGGCACGTGTTCGAGCCCAATCCCTCCGTCAAAGTCGCTGCCAATGCCGACGTGAGCGCAATCGCCGGCAATCTGGCAGATGTAATCGATCTGCTCGGCAAGCAGCCGCAGCGAGACGCTCGCTTTGCCACCGTCAGCCCGCCAATCCCAATTGAGAAAAGCATTCATTGGCACAACCCCGATGACGCCCTCCCGACTGATCAATGCCTGAATTACCTGATCAGAAAGCAGCCGGTTGCTGTTGTAGCCCTTTACAAGCGAGGAAGCGTTGGCATGGCTGGCGATCAGCAGTCCGGGGTAAGTATCTATGCATTCCAGCGCGGCAGGCTCATCCATGTGGGAGATGTCCAGTAGAAAGCCTGTTTGCGCCATTTCCCGAAGCAGTGCCCGCCCCAGATCTGTCAGGGGTCCGGGCTCACGGGTGCCGCCACAAAATTGGTTGCCAGCCCAGGCGAGACCGATCGAGCGCAGACCAGATTGCCACCAGAGCGGTAATTCGTCGAGATCGGTTATGCCTTCCGCGCCTTCCATGGTTGGGATGAGACCAACCGGCAGGTATTCTTCTGGTTCGGGTTCAGCTGGCTGCTGTGCCCATTCGCGCAGGTGTTGGTCCAGGTCACTTTTCGTGCCTATCAGGCGGAATGCGCGCGGCTGTTCCTCAACCAGGCGGTGGTAGAGCCGCAACTGCTGCCAATAGACCTGATTTGCCTCCTCTGGCGTATGGTAAGACTGCTGGTTTGGATAGTGTTCTTTTTCCAATCGAGCGGGGGAGGCAAAGAGCGTGGCAAGCACCAGGGCAACTTTACCAAGGTTGTATTGCGGCCATCCTAAGAGGGATTGGGAATTGAGCCCGGGGATGGTTCGATTTATTTCATCCTGGCGGGTCTGGTAGACCGATTGGGTGTAATCCCTCCCGAAAGAGAGCAGATTGTAGGCAATATCCTGGTGCGCATCGATTATCAGGTTCATGTTAATTAAAAAGCGTCGGAGGGTCTCCCACTCCGACGCGATGGTTTGATGAGATTTACTCTACATCGTCCGATGGGGATTCTGTAGTTTCCTCTTCTGGTTCTTCGACGATTTCTTCAATTTTTTCGGCCACGGTTTCTACCGCGGTTTCGACAGCCTCTACGACTGGATCGACGACCGCTTCTTTGACGGTTTCGACAGCTTCTTGAACTCGATCGACCACAGTTTCAGCGGCTTCTTCGACCGGTTCAGCCACGGCTTCTTCGGCAGTATCCAGAGCGTCTTCAACCAGCTCGACCACAGTTTCTTCTACGGCTTCGGCGATTTCTTCAACTTGCTCGGACACAGTTTCTTGTACTGCTTCGGCGGTTTCTTCAACCGGTTCGACCACGCTTTCTTCTACAGCTTCGGCAGCTTCTTCGACTTGCTCGGACACGGTTTCTTCCGTGGTTTCAACCAAATCTTCAGCCCTGGTTTCCGCGGTTTCTTCAGCAGGCTGCTCCAACGAAATATCGCCTACCATATCGCCAATTGTTCCGCCTTCATCGCCCTGTTCGAAATTATAGCTTTCTACCAGGGTTTTCCAGTCCATGTCAGCGTAGGCGGGGGAGTCGACGCGGCGAAGGCTGAGCCCGATGCGATGATCTTCGTCTTCGATTTTGAGAATGCGCAGGGTGACCACATCGCCCGATTTGAGGACTTCCTTGGGATGGTCAATGCGTTTGTCGCTGAGTTCGGAAACATGCACAAGCCCTTCCAGATCACCAGGCAGGTTCAGCTTGGCGAAAGCGCCAAAATTGGTCAGACGGGTGATTTCACCCTCGACCAGCTGACCGACCTTGAGATCCTTCACATGCTTGCTCCAGGGGTCTGGCTGCATGGCGCGCAGAGAAAGGCCGATGCGGCGGCGATCGCGGTCGATGCTGATGACCTTGACTTCAACTTCTTCGCCGACCTTGACCAATTCGCTGGGGTGTTCAACGCGATCCCAACTCATTTCGCTGAGGTGTAT
>CAZHXQ010000030.1:0-19983 GCA_964536465.1 uncultured Anaerolineaceae bacterium | reverse complement strand
TTGGCAGTCACAAGAATTTATGCTAAAATTTGGCTATAAATTTGGGGCATGGTGCAATGGCAGCACACCGGACTTTGAATCCGTTGATCTTGGTTCGACTCCAAGTGCCCCGGCTGAATTATTGTGGACACAGACTCAGATGACCCACACCTATGTTTTTACAAGGTGAGACAGAAATGCCTCCTTGTATTTTCGCGTATTAACTCCTGGAGCAATCAATGACTATCGCATCTGTTGTACTGGCCGCCGGCATGGGTACGCGTATGAACTCGCGCAAACCGAAAATGATGCATGAGGTTTTGGGCAAGCCGATGGTATTCCACGCACTTGCCAGTGTAATTGGTCTCAGCGACCTGCCGCCGGTGGTAGTGGTTGGCCATGGCAGTGAAACGGTAACCCAAGCCTTGCGGGAAAGTTTTGGCGAAGGTGTCCAATTTGCCCTGCAGACTGAGCAACTTGGGACCGGGCACGCGGTCATGAGCGCTGAGGCGGTTTTGAGGGGTAAGTCGGAACTGGTGTTAGTTACTTTAGCTGATATGCCCCTGCTACGGGAAGAGACCATCGCTTCGCTGGTTAAATTTCACCAAGCCGCCGGGAATGTTTTGACTATGACCAGCGTGATCGGTGATGTGCCCAGAGGGTTTGGCCGGGTATTGAGAGATGAGAACGGAAAACCGACTGGGATCGTAGAAGAAGCAGTCGCCAGCCCAGAGCAGCTTAAGGTTCGGGAATACAACATTTCAGCCTATTGTTTTGAGGCTGACTGGCTCTGGGAAAACCTGAGGAAGATTGAAGCCTCACCCAAAGGCGAGTATTACATCACTGATCTGGTGGAGATGGCCGTCAGCCAGGGCAAAAAACTGGATGCGGTCACGCTCGAGGACCCAACGGAGGGCTTAGGCGTCAATACACGTGTAGATTTGGCTGATTGCGAGATTGCCATGCGAAAACGGATCATACGGCAGTGGATGTTGGATGGCGTCAGTTTTCTGGACCCTGACAGCTGCAGTGTTGGTTGTGAGGTCCGGATTGGGCAGGATACAATCATTTTAGCCAACACTCACCTGCGCGGAAGCACCAGTATTGGTGAAAATTGCGCTATCGGGCCAGACAGCACTCTTTTGAATACGAAGGTTGGTAATGACTGCGTGATCAGCTATAGTGTCACCGAAAAAGCAATCATTGGTGACCAGGTGGTCATGGGGCCATTCTGTCATTTGCGCAAGGGGGCGGTGTTGATGGATGGTGTTCACATGGGAAATTTCGGTGAGGTTAAAGAATCTATACTGGCTGAAGGTGTCAAGGTGGGGCATTTCTCGTATATTGGGGATGCTAAAATTGGAAAGAATGTAAATATTGGCGCGGGTACGGTCACATGCAATTTTGATGGCAAGATGAAACACCCGACCGAAATTGGCGAAAATACTTTTATTGGCAGCGACACGATGTTGGTCGCACCGGTGAAAATCGGTAAAAACGCCCAGACAGGGGCTGGTTCGGTGGTCACCAGAGACGTGCCTGATGGCACGATCGTGTACGGTGTGCCTGCCCGACCAAAGGAAAGAAAGGAATAACGTGACGGATTCTATTTTGCTAGGAGTCCTGTGGATAGTGTTTTTTGTGCTCGACCTGGTCTCCTCAGCGGCTAAATCATCTTTTACTCATGTACGATTGCCGTGGCTGTTCAGCCTGCGCATGGAAAATTCGTCCAGAGTTGACAAAACAATCGCATTGATCGAGAAGCAGGGCTTGCGAACCGCCTTAAGGCTGGGGCTCGTCTTCACACACTTTTTACTGGCAGGCATAACAATGCTATTGCTGGACCGTGTTGTAATGGTCAATGATATCTGGCTGGTTTTGCTGATTTTGCTACTGGTAATGGTGATCGTCACCGCTTTCGAATTCCTGATTGAACGGAAAATCCTGGTATCGCCTGAGAAGGCGGCATTGACCTGGACTGGTTCTGCAAATGTGATCAGCTTTGTTTCCGCACCGATCACCAGGATGATGATCGCGATCCTGGGAGAATACGCTGAAAATGTTACCCTGTCGGTAACCGATGAGAGCCTTCGGGATTGGGTTGAGCAGGAGCAACCAGAAAGCACCCTTGACCAGGGAGAGAGAATGATGATCTATTCGATCTTCCACTTCGGCGAAACCATGACCAAGGAAATCATGATTCCGCGCATGGATGTGTTGGCCATGGATGTGGATACCACCATCCGGGAAGCCAGGCAGGAGTTCATTACCGCCGGGCATTCACGGGTGCCGGTCTATGACGACACGATCGATAATGTGATTGGTTTGCTGTATGCCAAAGACCTGCTGGCAGTGGTGGATGGCGATGACACCATTGCCAATCAACGCCATCTGATCCGCCCGGCATATTTTGTGCCGGAAGCAAAAAAAGTGGACGAATTGCTGACCGAAATGCAATCACGCGGAGTGCATATGGCTCTGGTTGTGGATGAATATGGCGGTGTGGCCGGGGTGGTTACCCTGGAGGACATTGTGGAAGAGATTGTTGGCGAGATCCGCGATGAGTATGATCAGGGTGAAGTAAACCTGTATGAAGAGCTGCCCGATGGCGGTTATCTAATCCAGGGGCGAGCGACCATTGATGAATTTAACGAGATCACAGGTCTGAGCCTCCCGGATGAGTATGCCGACACACTGGGGGGATTTATTTATGGTCAGATGGGTCGGGTGCCACAACCGGGAGAAATGATCACCTACGGTAAATTCGAATTCACGGTAGAAGAGGTGGCTGCCAGACGGATCTTGAGAGTGAAAGTCCAACGGGCTCACCACCTGGAAGAGAAGGAAGAGGAGACCAGCAATGGAAATTCTGACGAATGAGCTCAAAAAAGCGCTGATTGACGAAGCTCTCCTTTACCAAAAACGAGCCTATAGCCCCTATTCTCACTACGCGGTAGGAGCATCGGTTTTGGCAGAAGATGGCCAGATTTATGGCGGCGCGAATATTGAGAATTCGGCTTACCCTTCAGGTCTGTGCGCAGAACGAGTCGCGATCTTCAGGGCGATCTCTGAGGGGAACCGCCGGTTAAAGGCCATCGTGGTGGTGACCCGCAATGGGGGCTCACCTTGTGGAGCTTGCCGACAGGTTATGCGGGAATTTGCAGAACCGGACATGCCGGTGATCCTTGCTGATGAGGAAGGTAAGATCGTGTTTGAAAGCACTATGGAAGGGATTTTGCCGCGATCTTTTGGACCTGAAGACCTGGCAAGATAACAACAAGATGTTATGAGCAGCAAGGAACCGAGGTCTTATCGCGTGCAGGCGTTGGTGATCCGCCACCGTGAATACGGAGAGGCGGATCGTATTTTAACGCTTTATACGCTCGAAAAAGGAAAGCTGCAGGCCATCGCCAAGGGCGTGAGAAAGCTCAAAAGCCGCAAAGCCGGCCACCTGGAACCCTTTACCCAGGCCGCCCTTCAATTAGCCAGAGGGCGCAATCTCGAATTAGTCACCCAGGCAGAGACCATCCGAAATTTTGCTAACATCCGGGAAAACCTGAAGCTGACCGCCCAGGCAGCATACGTGTCGGAGTTGCTCGATCGCTTTACCTATGAAGAGGGTGAAAATCGAAATCTCTTCAATCTGGTTGTGGAGACGCTTTCCCGACTGGACGCGGGGATCTCGCCTGGTCTGGTGCTGCACTATTATGAAGTGCACCTGATGGACATTCTCGGTTTCAAACCCCAATTGCAGGAGTGCGTCGTATGCGGCAGGGAAATTCAACCAGAGAATCAGTATTTTTCCGCTAAACTGGGCGGTGTGGTTTGCCCCAGATCTTTATCGGGAGACCCGACTGCCTGGCCAATAAGCATGAACGCTTTGAAGTATCTGCGGTTTTTCCAGCGTTCACCCTGGCCCCAGGTAAAGAACCGCAGCATTCCTGAGAATATCGACCTGGAATTGAGCAAACTGATCGAGCAGTATCTGACTTACTTGCTGGAGTATGAGCTTAAAACGCCCGGCTTTCTAGACCAGGTATCCTGACCCGCTTCCGGCAGTCTTTCCTGCCCAGTAGGTAGAATAGTGCCGCTCTGCTGGTCTTTCAGCATGCTGCGATTATGAGCGAGCGAGAAGTGGCAGACCCAGCGAGCGCGTACCATAGAGCGGCAGGTTTTACCCTTTCACCTGTTGGGCGAGGCTGGTGAAGTATAATCAAGCGGATAATTACAGAGGTGTTTATGAAGCAGGGATTAGATTTTCAGTCAATCATTTTCAAGCTGCAGGCTTATTGGGCGAGTCAGGGGTGTTTGATCTGGCAGCCGTATTATTCCCAGGTGGGCGCGGGCACGATGAACCCGGCTACCTTCTTGCGCGTATTGGGCCCGGAACCCTGGCGTGTGGCCTATCTTGAGCCCTCAGTGCGCCCTGATGATGGAAGGTACGGCGTAAACCCCAACCGTTTGCAACAGCATAATCAATTTCAAGTGATTCTAAAACCAGACCCGGGCAACCCGCAGGAGCTGTATCTCAACTCTTTGCTTGCTTTAGGCATCAATCCTGAGGAGCATGACATCCGTTTTGTGGAGGATAACTGGGAATCACCCGCTCTGTCTGCCTGGGGGCTGGGATGGGAAGTTTGGCTGGATGGGCAAGAAATTACCCAGTTTACCTACTTTCAGCAGGCCGGGGGCATGACCCTCGAAGTTCCTGCGGTGGAGCTGACCTATGGTTTGGAGCGAATCGCGATGACCCTGCAGCGCGTAAACCACTTCAAGGATATCCGCTGGAATGACCAGCGGCTGTATGGCGATATTTACCAGGTTGCAGAGCGTGAGCATTCTACCTACTATTACGAAGTGGCGGATGTTCCCCGATTGCGGGAGGTGTTCGCTCTGTTTACTCAAGAAGCCGAAAAGGCATTGGATGAAGGCCTGGTCTTGCCGGCCTACGACTATGTAATCAAGTGTTCCCACACCTTTAACGTTCTGGATGCCCGTGGAGCTGTGGGCTTCACTGACCGGCAGGCTCTCTTTGGAAAAATGCGGGAACTTTCGCGTCGGGTTGCTGAAGCCTATTACTCCCAGCGGGAGGAAATGGGTTTCCCCTGGCTGGTGTCAGAACCAGTGGAAAAAGCCGAGATTGTCAGCGTAAACCATACTGATCTCCCGCAAAAAGCAGATTTTCTTTTTGAAATCGGCACGGAAGAATTACCAGCCAGTGAGTTGGGGCGGGCGATTGAACAACTGCGGACGGCATTCATTACATGGCTGAGTGAGGCGCGCCTGGAGCATGGTGAGATTGAGGTGAAAGGCACCCCACGAAGACTGACCGTCTGGGTCAGGAATCTGCAAACCAGACAGGCGGATCGTTCGGTAGAGTTGAAAGGTCCTCCAGCTGAGAGAGCGTTCGACAGCGAGGGCAAGCCCACCAAGGTGGCAGAAGGTTTCGCGCGCAGCAAAGGGTTGGATGTTGACCAGTTGGCGGTGAAAGACTTTGAAAATGGCCGTTATGTGGTGGCAGCAATTGCTGAAGAAGGTCAGGAGAGCCTGCGCTTGCTTGCGGAAAGGCTGCCAGAAATGATCAGGGAGCTGCATTTTGCCAAGTCGATGCGCTGGAACAAAAGCGGGGCGAGTTTCTCGCGTCCGGTGCGCTGGCTGCTCGCAATTTTGGGCGGTCGCGTGGTGCCGTTCGAATTTGGCGGGCTGCAATCTGACCGCAAGACGCGGGGTTTGCGCTTTTCAAGTCAGCCGAGCACGGAAATTGACTCGTTGGACGCTTACCGGGCTTATCTTGAGGGTCAAGGCATTATCCTGGACCCCGCGGCTCGCAGGCAGAGCATTGGGCGTCAGGCGCTTGACCTGGCAGTGAGCGTGAATGGAGTGCTTGCTCAGGACGAGGATTTGCTGACTGAGATTGCCAATCTGGTGGAACAGCCAACCGCCTTGCTGGGTACTTTTGATAAGCGCTATCTGGATAGTCTTCCGCCTGAAGTTTTGATCGGGGTGATGAAAAAGCACCAGCGTTATATTCCGGTTTTGGATCGGCATGGAAAACTGACCAACCATTTTATTGTGATCAGAAATGGGGACAAACTGCATGCTGAAACCGTGCTGGATGGTAACCTGCAGGTCATCCTGGCAAGATTCGCGGACGCGGAATTTTTCGTGCAGGAAGACCTGAAAAAGAAATTGGAAGATTTTGTGCCTGAGCTGGCGCAGCTGACCTTTCAAAAGCAGTTGGGATCGATGCTGGATAAAACCGAACGCATCGAAAAGATAACGCAGGTTCTGGCAGAAAAACTGGGTCTGGATGAGCAGCAAACCACAACAGCGCTGCGAATCGCAAGGTTATGCAAGGCAGATCTGGCTTCTGAGATGGTGGTTGAAATGACCAGCCTGCAGGGTGTGATGGGCAGGTACTATGCCAGCCGTTCGGGTGAGAGTGAGGATGTTTCGGAGGGTGTGTTTGAGTATTATCAACCAAGGACAGCCGACGACCCTTTGCCTGAAAGCATGCCCGCCGTGGTGGTGGGCCTGGCAGACCGGTTAGATTCGATCGCAGGATTGTTCGCGGTGGGCCTGACCCCCACCGGAAATAAAGACCCTTTCGCGCTGCGCAGGGCGGCAATCGGATTGGTCAGCATTTTGTTGGGTAAAAAGTTGAATTTCGACATGCGCTGGGCATTACAGCAAGCCGGCTCTTTCTTAAACGTTCCCTTCAGCCATGAGATAGTAGAGCAAGCAGCCGCTTTCATCAGCGGACGCCTGCATACGATTCTGCTGGAACAAGGCTTTGCCCACGATGTCATCGACGCAGTGGAGGAGGTCAGCGGAGATAACCCTGCCCGCGCCAAAGAAGCTGTTGAAGTATTGACCGCGTGGGTCAACAAGCCTGACTGGAATGATATTTTGCCGGCTTTCAGCCGCTGTGTGCGTATTACCCGAGACCTTAACCGGCAGTTAACCGTCAACGCCTTTCTACTGATTGAAGAAGAGGAAAAGCGGCTCTACAAAGCGGTTTCTGAGGCTGAAGAAATATTGACCCATATGCCTGGAATGGAAAACGCGCTTAGCCAAATCGAAAAGTTGGTAGAGCCAATCAACACCTTCTTCGACAAAGTGTTAGTCATGGCTGAAGATCAGGAACTGCGTGAATCGCGCCTGGCAATTTTACAGAGGGTCGCCGGGTTAATAAAACCCTATGCGGACCTTTCTAAGTTGGAAGGTTTTTAAGAGCGGTTAGTTTTGCGGGTGAAGATCTGCCTGGCAGATATGCTTGTTATCCGCCGCGCCTTTTGGCAGCGCCGCTGGGAGAGCACTCTCTAACCGTCGCGGTGCATCTTTTGGCTCAAAGGGTTGCCATCCGGTCTCACTTATTTAAACAGTGCCCATGGTCAGATATCGGCGGACACGTTCGAGATTGGTCTTGAGCGAATCGCCCAGGTAGACCCCCTCAATTTCCTGCTTCACGGGTTCAACCCGGTTGACATAACTGCCAAAGTAGGCGAACTTGGGTTTTCCCCTGACCCTGGACAACTGCTGCGCGAAATCTTTCAGCAAAAAGGCAGTTGGTTCAGAGTTGACTGCCAGACAAATCAGCTTGGGTCTGGCAATCTTGGAATAATCGATCAGGTCGTTTGTCAGCAGATCTGGTCCGAGGTATTCCACATGATAGTTGTTCTGCCGCAGCAAAACCGCCAACATGAGCGCGTCCAAATCGTACATTGATTCAGGACCGCAACCAACCAAAATCAAGGCGCCCTCTTTGATTGATGGCAGGCCATTCATAATGGCAGCCAGGCGACCCTTGATCACCTGAGATGCCATATGCTGCGTGGCGATGGGGATATCACCCACGAACCAGGCCTCATCCAACAACTTCATACAAGGCTGGATAACCTCCTCAAAAATTGTCAGAAGATCGAAGTAAACCTGAGTTTCTTCAAAAACCATAGTTGCCCGCTCTTCGTTGTGGGCGACCAGCGACCCAAAAAGCAGCTCGGCGTAGTGGCGTGCTGGGCGGGGCGGCTGTTTGCGCGGCTTGGCGGGGCTGTAGGTTTGAATGCTTTCGGGCCAGGTGCCCCTCTCACGGATTTGATTAAATTGTTGAACCACCTGGCTGATGCTGATGCCTGAGTCGACGCGGCGTTGCACCCAAAGCAGCAACTGGATATCACGCTCTGAATAAAGACGATAGCCATTGGGCAGACGGGCGGGCTCAAGCAACTCATAGCGCCTTTCCCAGGCACGAAGTGTAACCGGCTTGATCCCGGTGCGGTGCTGTACGGTTTTGATGGTAAATTCCGGTTCGGCTGAATAGCTGTTTATCTGGCTCATGCTGTGCTCCTGAGTTCTGCAGAAGCGTCAAAGATCTTTTGAAGAAACTTTGAGCGCTCTTCTGGTGTCATAAAACGGGGCTTGGCAGTATCCTCCAGCGTAATAGTCAACAGTTCAGTGTTTATATGTTGTCCCTGGTAGAAAAAATGCTTCTGGATAAATCCATCGTAAGTAATGTAAAAATCGACCTGGTCGAAAAAGAGATTGCCAAGCCCGTAGTGAATAAGCGCGTCAGCATAAAATTCAAGGGCTTTGCCAACGTGAGATTGGCTGCCGTTGACAATCACCGCGCCCGCCTCAGCTAAAGGACGAAAATCGCGTATGGCATTGCTGGTGGCGGTGTGGAGATAATCTTCCTGAAACTGGAGGGTCACAATTGGTAAATAACCCTCACGTTTTAATTGTGTGATGGTTTGCTTGAGCCACTCCCAGTCTTCGCACGGGGCAGAACCGCTGCTGTCTTCTGTGGCCCAGGCCATGTAGGGGCCGTAGGAGTTGCAGCCAACGAAAGCAATCTTGTTGCCGTTATGTTCAATCTTGAGGGGCGCTTTCGCATTCTCCAGATTGGTACCGCCGGCATACCACTGCATTCCATGCTGGTGGTAGAGGTCGAGCGTGTAGGGTACGGTATCGATTTTGTAGAGCGCGCGCACATCGTTATTGTGATTGCCGGTCAACTCGATGATGTCCGCGCCGAGATAAGTGAACAGGTCGATGTACTCCGGATCGCTGCAAAAAATGAAACCATCATAGTCGGGGTCAGGGAAAGGACAGCCTTCGAAAAAAGAGACCTCGTTGCTGATGTGCGTCAGGTCTGCCCGACGCATGGTATCACGAAGGTTGGTGCCTGGGTAGAGCGGACTGATGGTGGACATGACAAAAGCGGTTTCTCGGGCCATGGCTGTGACGCCGGTCATGACCAGACTGGTCAGATGATCTGGCTGAAAATTGCTCTCAGGCAGCAGGGAGTTTAAAAACTTGGGCTCGATGTACCGATCAGACCCAGTCAGGCGGATACCGATGGGGAGAGAGAGCGCGTACCTGGAAGGGTCAAAAAAATCGTCAAGGGGGCTGATGCCATCAATCGAAATCACTTTGAGTTCCGGAACAAGACTTTCAAATGGCAGGATGCTCCAGTATTGATCAAGGTTTTCGTTGAGTGCCTTGGTGGTGAGGTGGATCCGCTGCGGGTTTTTGGGGGAGATCAGCGGCTGTAAAAACTTTGCAGGTATTTCTGTAATGATGCCTCTAAAGGGCGCTTCTGCGGAAGGGGCGCGCGCGGTCAGGTGAGACCGCAGCTCTGCCAGGGTGATGTCATCCGGGATCGTGAAAAAAGGAGCGGCGAGCACGAAAACCTGATAACTGATCAGTTGGTAATCAAAATCGTCTGACACGATTTCAATGATGATGTCGGCATCCTGCCGGTCCGCGGTCAGTAACAGCCCTTCTTGAGCCGGGATGGCTTTCAAAAGATTATCCGGCAAATCTTTACTCAGGCTCACTTTCAGGGGTGCCAAAGTTGGGGTTGGGCTGGGTGAAATGTCTGTGGGGACGGCAGGAGATGGGGGCGGCAGGGTTGTCGTTGTAGTTACTGCTTGAATAGGCGCGGGGCTCTGGCATGCCGAAAGCACCATGCTCAGGGTCAGCAGGGGTGCCAGAAATTTCTTGATGAAAGAGTTAAGATAATCAATTTTTTTCATAAACTTGTTCATCCCCCGGGCGAGGTCCGAGGAAAAGCATCCTTAACAATTTCTAAAGACAGGCAACTGATGCCCATAACTTTATGTTTGTATAAGGTTATTATAATCTCTGCCACTCGATAAGGCAATAGATCGAGAGGGAAAAATGATTTATTTTTTATAATTTATTAATAAATATTGGAAACGTACGGCTGCAAAGAATTGTCAGGGGCTCATGCCGTCGGGTGGTTGAGACCCGTATTGATTGAAAAGGTCTTGCCACTCTTCAATTTCATCAGGCGAGAGTTTGTGACTGGCCGGGTCGTCAAGAGGCGAATCTTCGTAAAAACGTGCCATTTGCTGCGAGAATTCGTGGCTGGTAAGAATCGCGGCGTGGTGAGCACGCGCTGCTGCCTGCACCATCCGATCGGAACTAACCAGCGTGTGGGTGCGGCTGGAGCCGCCTAACTGGCGCACATAAGCAGCTATGGCCGAATCTGCGCTTTGACCTTCCGGAACGAAAACGGCTTTAACCAGACCGAAATTGCGCTGGCCGGCCTGACCAGGGGCTGCCCGGTCGAAGAAGACCATCGCCCGCGATTTTTTGGCGCGCAGATAAGGAATCAGGAGGTCGATCAGGGATTGCTCGTCGTCGGGATCGCTCAGGCTGAAACCGGAGATATGGGGTATAAGGTTGTGCCCGTCAATGATAAACTGCATAAGCTTATTGTAACTTAAGCGGCTCTCTCTGCCGGTAGAGATTTTGATCTGGGTGCGTCCCGTGGAGCGAGCACACAGTTATAATATTGTAGTGAAAGAATTGTAGTTGTCTGTTTGCCGTGGGAGTAAATCGAACGAAAAACCTTGTAAGTTGGCAGAGGCGGAAACAATTTGGCTCTTTTTGTGACAGCATTTCTTCTTTACCTGACAGGCTTTATCGGAATCCTGATAATGGGACCCGGTGAGTTTTGGCTGTGGTTTCTGGCGTTTGGTTTGACGATCAATCTCAGCCTGATTCTGCTGGCATACCTGGACGCAGGTCGCTTGAGCTTTGTCAAAAGCATGAGAGCGACAGCCAAAACCAGCCAATTATTGATATTTGTGCTGGCGCTCGCGGCTGCCTATACGCGCCTGCTGGCGGAAATCCCCCAGTTTATCTTTTTTTTAGCTGTGATCCTGGCATTATGGACTTATTCCCTTTTCGAGCTTCAGACCGCACGGCAGAGGAGTATTAAATGAACAACGTTTTCCCGTCTACCCACCCCCTGGTTGCCGCAAAACTTACCCTTTTGCGCAATGTAAAAACCGACTCTAAGAAATTCAGAGAGTTGATTCGAGAAATTGCCGCCATGCTGGCATATGAAGCCACAATGGATCTGGCTGTGCGAGAGATTGAGGTGCAAACCCCGATGAGCCTGACCAAGGGCATCACCGTGATGGAGCGGATTGGGCTGGTGCCGGTTCTCCGAGCCGGGCTGGGGATGGTAGAGGGTGTTTGGGAGTTAATCCCCGGGTCAGAGGTTTGGCATATCGGTCTGTATCGCGATGAAGAAACACTCAAACCTGTGTCATACTACAACAAACTTCCCATCGAGCCAACTGTCTCGGTCTGCCTGGTGCTTGACCCCATGCTGGCGACTGGCGGCTCCGCGGTGGCAACGGTAGACATTTTGAGGAAGTGGGGTGTAAAGAAAATCAAATTTGTCGGGATTCTGGCCGCGCCCGAAGGGATAACCCGTCTGCACGAAGCACACCCGGATGTACCCATCCACATCGCCGCGATTGATGAAGGTCTCAACGAATATGGATTTATTTTGCCGGGCCTGGGTGATGCCGGCGACAGGCAATTTGGGACGTAGCACCTGATGTTGGCGTCACAGTCCATCAACAGGCAGACAAGAGATGCCAAGTAAGAAAGATGCTTGAGATACTGCCGGTTATGGTTGAATTAAATTAATTCAACCAGGCGTTAGGGTTTGGGGATTAAAAGGTTGCTGATCATTCTGGCGACTTTTCCCATCGGGTAGTTTGGCAATTCAGCAGGGGTGACCCAGCCAAGATCGGCTGGTAGTTCCTGCGCAGGGGCGTAAGGCAGAAGCGCATACCAGACGTGAACAGAGATTTTATAGTGCGTGTAGGCATGCTCAAAAACCCCGATTTTTTGGCCGACAGAGACTTCCAAACTCGTTTTTTGCAGAACTTCTCTTTTAAGACAGGCTTCCAGGCTGCTATCGGCGGGCGTGAATTTGCCACCAGGGTATTCCCACAAGCCAGCCAGCAACTCTGTTTGCGCGCGTTGCCGCAGTAAGACCTTGCCTTCAGACCGGATCACAGCCACGCAAACCTTGAAATGCGGCAGAGGCGGCTTTTTGATTCGGAACGGGAGGTTGTTTTGATTGCCCTGCTGGTAAGCCTGACAAAATTGGTTGACAGGGCAAGCCGGACAATTTGGTTGGCGTGGTCTGCAGATGATGGCACCAAGATCCATCAGCGCCTGGTTGAAGTCACCGGGACGCTCGGGCGGCAACATGGACTGCGCGTAGTCTTGTATGGTTGCTTCGAAGAGGACTGAGCCAAACGGTAGCGAGAGGTTAAGGAGGCGGGCATACACGCGTTTGATGTTGCCATCCACTGCCGCTACAGGCTCTTGAAAGGCAATTGAAGCAATGGCGGCAGCTGTGTATGTCCCGATGCCCGGCAAGAACTCAAGCTCATTGGCGGTCTGTGGAAACTCACCGTTATGCTCTGTCAGAATTACTCTGGCAGCTCTATGCAGATTGCGCGCACGGCTGTAGTAACCCAGCCCTTCCCAAATCGTCAGGACATCCTGCTGGCTGGATGAAGCCAGGCTTGACAGGTCGGGGAAATTACTGATAAAACGTTCAAAATATGGCAACACTGTTTCCACACGGGTTTGCTGGAGCATTATTTCGGAGACCCAAACCCGATAAGGGCTGGGAGCAAAACGCCAGGGGAGGTCCCTGGCATTCTGATCATACCACTGCAATAATGCGTGCCCGAATGACATCTAAAACTGAAAACCGCCTTTATAAGGTGTCAGTTTATACTCCAGGTTATCCACATAATTCATCAGCTGTTCGTTCAGCCGCTCCCATTCGTCTGATGCCAGCACTTCCCGGGCCTTACTGACAGAAGCAATAACCGCGCCAAGCAAGACCTGGGGGCGACTGCCAAAAACTGTCACCCAGGCGTCCGTCACTTCGAAGCCGAGTTTGTTGATGAGCGGCAGGTACTCCCGCAGAACGTAAGCGAAGTAATCCTGTTCGTGTCCTGGTTTGATGTTCCAGGTCATAATTAGTTTAACCATAATTTTCATAGACTTGAGAGTTTAGGATCCAGCGCGATCACCTGGGTGCCTTCTTCACTAAAGTTTCCCGTTGCCGGGATTTTGTAACTTTCCATTGTTTCCAGTTCAGTAAGCCCCATCTCTTTCAGGAACTTGCTCAGAGGATCGAGCTCAAGCAGGGAATGAGGGGTTTGGTAATGCATGGGGATGACGACATTGGGTTCCAGCATGCTGATCACTTCAGCCGCTTTGGAGGCGTTAAGCCCTCCTCCGGAACCCACCGGTACGAGGGCAACATTGATATTTCCCAATTCTTCCACCAGGGTTTGGTTTGGCACCAAGTTGGCCTGACCAAGGTGCAGAATGGTGATCTGCCCGTAGTTGAGCACGTAGATGGTATTTCTGATGACTGTGCTCTCGGCTAACAAAGGAGTGGTCTGAATGCCCGTGATAAAGACGCCTCCGCGCTCATACTCACCGGGACCATCAATGACAAAAGGGCTGCCTTTTACGGCGCTGGTGTAGTTGTGAGAAGGGTCATCACTGCTGATTGTGACGATCTCAGCTTTCAACTTGAGAGGATTGTAGCCAGCGACACCTGAATCAAAGGGATCAGTAACCACCGTTGCCAAATTACGTTCAGTGATGCGAAAACAAGAATTTCCATACCAGGTAATTTCCATTAAAAAGCCTCCGACAAACAGCCCTGTTAATGAGGGGCGGTTCTCAAGTTAATATTATATCAGGTCGGCTGTGAGTTTCAGGGATTTGAAGAACGCTGGGTCGTAGGTAGGTGCGCGTGCCGCGTGTTACTTCCAAGCCGGTCTGATGGGCTGATTGGCATCATCTTTCCACCACATGCGATAGGTATCAAACATGATCGCGAGCGTCTCCGTTTTATCTTCAGGAGTCATCAGGCGCGGCTGCACCTTGTCAATAAACCGGATAGGTATGAGTTCGACTCCCAGATACTTGCCATCATAAAAGACATGACGGTCCAAAAAACCGATGTCCGTGTTGGCGGCAATGCCGTATTGGTCGAAGAAAAGATTGCCAAGACCGTAGTGGAAGAAGCTGTCGCCATGGAATTCAGCGTAATGAGGCACATGAGACTGGCTACCGCTGGCAATTATCGCGCCGGCATCAGCAACAACTTTGAAATCACGTTCAATGGCGTGGACTGGTGACCAGGTATAGACCTCTTCGTGCTGGAAAGTAGCTATGGGCAGGTAGCCTTCAGCGCGAAGTTGCTCAATCGCCTGCGCCATGTAGTCCATGTCACAGTGAAAAGCGCCTGTTGAAGTTTCGCTGGCCCGGGCAAAATTGGGCGATTTGGCGTTGCAGCCAATAAAGGCGATTCTGTTGCCGTTCACTTCCAGTTTCACAGGCCTGCGGGCGGCAAAGATATCTTTTCCTCCACCATAAACTGGCCAACCTTCTTTAGCATAAAGGTCGAGTGTATAGAGCATGCCTTCTTCGCCATAATCCTGGAAGTGATCGCCAGTCAGCTCGACAATATCGGTGCCAATAAAACGGAGCAGTTCCATGTATCTCTCCGGAGTGCAAAAGACCAGGTAGCCGCCCATCGTGTGCGGCGGGCAATTCTGGGCGAAGGGCACCTCGTTGCTGATATGCAAAATGTCTGCCTCTCGCATGATGGGGGCGAGGTATTCGCCTGGCACGAGCACACCGCGTTGGTCCATGCCCACAGCCGTGGCGCGCACCAGCGCGGTAACGCCGGTGAGCATGACGGTGGTGAGCCGCGAGGGGTCGAGGTTTGAGAGGGACAGGTCTGCAATTTCAGACGGAAGTGCGCCAGATTTGACCGGTTCGGAAAAGATGAGAGAAATGGGGACGTTCAGAGCGTATTCGTCCGGGTCGAAGTCCTTGCGGATGGGGGCCTGACCATCGATTGTGATGACTTTCCAGCGTGGTTGAATTTCTTCAAAGGGGACCAGCGCCCAGGCGTTTTGAGTCGTCCAGGCAGTTTCGAGCATTTTTTCTTTTTCAAGGGGCAACACTGAGTGCCCGGGCTCTCCCAGCAGGCTGGTCAGGGCTGGCAGGTCAGCTTCAGCGACCAGGAGCGAGTTGAACTCGTTTTCAGCATTGCCATGCCAAAGGTTTTGAAGCCAGGCCGCACTGACCTCGTCTGTCACGGTTGGGAAGGGCGCCACCAGCGCGTAGACCCAGCTGCCAAGGGCATTGGAGTTGCTGAATTCGAAAGTAAAAGAGAGCTCGTTTTCATTGCCCTGGGGCTGGTTCAGATTTTGCTTTTGTATGTGCTGGTTCAAAGCTGAAGGCAGCTGCAGATTAGGCTGGTAGACATAAAGTGGAGGTTTAATTGTGCTGGTTGGTGTCTGATCTGGTTCAGTTTCAGTAATCACCGGCGCGGGCGACGTTGATGTGTTTAGCGTCAGGGGGGGTGTTGGCATCGTCAGGGTGGGTGCTGCCTGGCAGGCCAGCAGGGCAAGCATAAAAAATGAGGTAAGTGCCAGGTGGAAGGTTCTTAGTTTACGCATCTGTGGACTTTCTTATTAAATACTCCCTGTCATTGTACTCAATATGGGCCAGAGGTGGTCAGGTTTGCCGAGCCTTCAAAACACGAAAAGGACGATTTATCTCGGGTATGGTTCCAGCGCAATTTTGTTTGAGACGTCCAGTAATTCGGGCAAGTGCCTCACGGATGAGCAGCATGTGATAGCGCTGGCTGGCTCAACGGTCGTCCATAACGGCCATCACACCTGCTGCCCACCATGATCACTACTTGGCAAGTAGGGACGATTGCCGCTGGTAACCCAGACCTGTGAGGTCTGAGATTTGGTCTTTTTTACCGCAAAAACAAACAGCTACTCTTTTGTGAAGTTGAGCGTTCCATTAACCAGGTCGATTTTAATGGTGTCGCCCTCGCTGAAGTCACCCGAAAGGAGCTTGAGCGCTAATGGATCCTGAACTTCGCGCTGGATAGCGCGTTTGAGCGGGCGGGCACCAAATTCAGGGTCGTAGCCCACTTCTGCCAGCCATTCCCGCGCGGCGGGCGTGATTTCAAGCTTGAAACCGCGATCGGCTAAAAGGTTGCTGACGTGCCCCAGCTGGATAGCCACGATTTCGCCCAAATTCTCACGCGTGAGTGGTTTGAAGACCACGATCTCATCCACCCGGTTCAAAAATTCGGGTCTGAAGAAATTCTTGAGGATGTCCACAATCTCATCACGACTGACCTGTCTGGGTTGACCACTTTGGTCATTCATCCACAGCTGGCTGCCCAGGTTGCTGGTCATAATTATCAGCGTGTTTCTGAAATCGACTGTCCGCCCCTGGCCATCGGTCATCCGACCGTCATCCAGCACCTGCAGGAGAGCGTTGAAGATTTCGGGGTGAGCCTTTTCGATTTCGTCAAACAAGACCACGCTGTAGGGGCGGCGGCGGACGGCTTCGGTCAGTTGCCCGCCCTCTTCATAACCGACATATCCTGGGGGCGCGCCAAAGAGACGACTGATGGTATGACGCTCCTGGTATTCGCTCATGTCGATACGCACCATGGCGTTCTGGTCGTCAAAGAGGAACTCAGCCAGGGCGCGCGCCAGCTCGGTCTTGCCCACGCCAGTGGGGCCCAGGAATATGAACGAACCGATTGGGCGGTTGGGATCCTGCAGGCCGGAGCGCGAGCGGCGGATTGCATTGGATACCGCGTTGATGGCCTCATCCTGCCCTACCACGCGGGCATGCAGGCGCTCTTCCATGCTCAACAACTTCTCCATCTCACCTTCCAGCAAGCGGTTAACCGGGATGCCAGTCCACTTGGCCACCACGCTGGCGATTTCTTCAGCGTCCACTTCCTCTTTGAGCAGGGCGCCCTGCTGCTGCTGTTGCTGCAGTTTGGCTTCAGCCTCACCAATTTGTTCCTGCAAGTTGCGAATGGTGCCATAACGCAGACGCGAAGCTTTTTCAAGGTCAGAATTCCGTTCAGCCTGCTCCATTTCATGCTGGGCTTGCTCGAGTTGTTCCTTGAGATCTTTGAATCTCGCGATAGCTTCTTTTTCGGCCTGCCACTGCGCGGTCATGGCTTTTGACTTTTCACCCAGGTTGGCCAGATCCTGCTCGATTTTCTCAAGGCGATCCTGTGAGGCTTTGTCTTTCTCCTTTTGCAGAGCTTGTTTTTCAATTTCAAGCTGCATAATGTCACGGTCGACTTCATCCAGTGCCTGGGGTTTGGAGTCGATTTCGGTGCGCAAATGGGCAGCAGCTTCATCGATCAGGTCGATGGCCTTATCCGGCAGATGGCGGTCAGTGATGTAGCGGTTGCTGAGTGTGGCTGCGGCGATGACGGCCGAATCGGTTATGCGCACGCCGTGGTGCACTTCGTAGGTCGATTTCAAGCCGCGCAGGATGCTGATGGTGTCTTCGACGCTGGGCTCAGCCACGTAGACGGGCTGAAAACGACGCTCGAGGGCGGCGTCTTTTTCCACGTACTTGCGGTATTCATTGGTGGTGGTAGCGCCAATCAGATGAAGCTCCCCACGCGCAAGCATTGGTTTCAGGATGTTGCTGGCATCCATAGCACCCTCACTGGCGCCAGCGCCGATGACGGTGTGCATTTCGTCAATAAACAGAATGATCTGACCGTCAGATTCAGTCACCTCTTTTAGGGCTGCCTTGAGACGTTCCTCAAATTCGCCGCGATATTTGGCGCCGGCGACGAGAGAGGCCATGTCCAACTGGACCAGACGCTTGTTTTTGAGGCCCTCAGGCACATCGCGGTTAACGATGCGCTGGGCCAGCCCTTCAACGATAGCAGTCTTGCCCACGCCGGGTTCACCGATCAGGGCGGGGTTATTCTTGGTGCGGCGGGTAAGAATTTCGACGGTGCGACGGATCTCTTCGTCACGCCCGATAACCGGGTCCATCTTTCCCTGGCGGGCCAAAGCAGTCAGGTCGTAGCCGAATCTTTCAAGTGCCTGGTAAGTGTCTTCCGGGGTTTGGCTGGTAACCGATTGGCTGCCGCGGACTTCACGAAGCGCCTTCAGAACCGCGTCTTTGGTCACGCCAAAATTGGCCAGGATTTTACCAACCGGGCTGTCAGTCAGACCGAGCAGGATGTGCTCGGTGGAGGTGTATTCATCACCCATGCCCTTGGCATAACGCTCGGCGGCGTCCAAAACGCTTGCGGCCGGGCGGGAGAGACCGGCTTCAGCGGTAGAGCCGCCATAGACCTTGGGCCGAGCGGCGAGATCTTTGCGCACCTCTTCGCGCAGGACATCTGCGGAGCCCGCAATCTGGGTGATCACGTAAGCGACCGTGCTTTCGGGCTGATTGAGTAAAGCTAACAGCAAGTGGGCGGGTTCGATAGCCTGGTGGTCAAACTCACGTGCCAGCTGCTGCGCGTCCACTACGGCCTGTTGAGCTTTTTGAGTAAATTTATTGAGATCCATGAGTTTCCTCCTCGTGCTTGTATTAACGATTATTAACGATACCTGAATACTTTTATATTACGAAACAAATGTAAGTATTCTGTAATAACCCTTGAAAATCATTTCACTTTTAGTGGCTTACAAGTTGTCGGCTGCCTTCCACTCGTAATCCTCCCATTTGTCGAGCCGGCAAAAGGGAATTCGATAGACCCTTGCACGATTTTTCTTCGTCAAAGCAGGTGTGTTTCTTTTCGGGCAATTGTTAAATCCAGGTTAAATCCGTTGGCAGAAAACTCGCCGCCAAAAAAAGACTTTATAATCAAACGTTTTTGGAAAAGGAACTATTATGATGCAAAACTGGAGTATGTTTGAAATTATCGCGGTCGGTCTGACCACACTGACAATTTTAGTGTTAGGAGCCAACTACGCTGTAAAAAAGTTGATTGGGATAGCCAACTACTTTAAACTGTCGAGCACTTTCATGGGCATGACGGTGCTTTCGATTGCCACTTCGCTGCCAGAAATTACCGCCCACTTCACTGCCTCGGTTAATATCCTGCGCGGGACGCTTGATTTTCAAACCGGTTCGGCTATCGTATTAGGCGCGAACATTGGCTCGGATGTGGTCCAACAGACCCTGATCATGGGAATCGTGGTATTTTTGGCAGGAACGATTTATTTTCGACGCTACTTCCTGTGGAAGAGCATGACCCCCATGATCGGGACCACGGTTATGTGTCTGATCCTGGGCTGGGATGGCAATTATTCACGCCTTGACGGGGCCATCCTGTTCGGGTCTTTTTTGGCTTATTCTTATTACCTCTATAAAGATGAACGCAAGCATTACAAAGAAGAAGACAACCACCTTCATTCTGAAGAAGTGGCGGAAGACGCGCCAGCCAACGGTCGTGAGGTGGTGCGTGACGCGGCTATCACGGCAGGGATGCTGGTGATTATCATCGCCTGCGCAACGGTTGTTCTTTCTGCAACCGAAATGATTGTGGAAAGGACCGGTGTGGGCGGATCGCTCATTGGCGTAGTTACGCTGGGCCTGGCCTCGGCGCTGCCAGAACTGACCACCGCCCTGGCTGGACTTCGCCATAAAGAGGCCGGCATTTCACTGGGTACCCTGGTGGGCAGCAATATCACCAATCCTTTGCTGGCAATCGGCGGCGGCGCGCTGATCTCTTCCTATGCTGTCCCCAGACCGCTGGTTGTCTGGGACCAGATCGGAAGAGCGTCGTGTAGGGAAAGAGTGTACGTCCTGGTGTAG
>CAZHXQ010000029.1:0-20138 GCA_964536465.1 uncultured Anaerolineaceae bacterium | reverse complement strand
CCGTTGTATGTGATGCGGTTGGTGGTGTAGGGCAGGCCAAAAACCGCAACGATACCGCGCTCTTCTTCATGGTTGTACTGAGCGAAGGTCGCTGCAGCCTGCAGGCTGCGGGTTAGATCCAGCAGGGGCGTGTCACAGACGCCATAATGCTGCAGAATGCTCCAGGCGATATAGCTTTTACGGCGGACGTCCTGGCGAGCTTCAAGGTCACCGGCATCGAAGGCTTCAACAAGCAGATGTTCTGCCAGTTCGAGCATATCGAAGCGCAATCTGGCTTCTTGAGCTGTCAGCACCTCTTTGCGGTAGATGGTGGGGTAATAAGTGCTGGTGGCGGCCTTGTTGAGATAATCACGGTCCTGCCCGCGGTAGAAAAGCAGGAAGTCTTGGTTGTGATAAGCCAGTTTGGCGACTTCTTGTACGAGCTGGGGGTAGGTGTCAATCGGATAGGGCGCAACTCTTCTGACCATGTCGTTCCCGACATGTTTAGCCAGCACGGGTGAGAGGGTCGCTGTTATGGTGCGCATGATCAGACCATAGGGTTATTTTAACCGATAAATCAGGACTGGGGTGGGAATTCCTGCCCACTTTACTCAATTTCCGTGATAGCCCCCCTGTTAGCAGGGGGAGTGAGACGGCGCGAGGCGTTATAAAAGACGAGAGGTTCGGTCGGGTTCAGCCCGCGAACCCGTTTCAGAACCAGTATCGCGCTATTGGTCGTCCTGGCTGTAGATCAGCATGGAGTAGGGGGCGATGTTGAGGCCGGCATGGCAGGAGAGACCGTCTTTCTGACCTGATTTGGCCTCCACATCAGCGCTGTCGGTGTTAGCAAAAACTTCGCTGTAGATGCTGGCATCGCTGTTGAACCTCAACTTCCAGATGCCTTCTGCAGGGAAGCCGATCTGATAATCTTGTTTGAACTCGTTGGCAAAATTGACAACCACGACCACATCATCGCCTTTGCCGTGCTGATCCCAACGCTGAAAAGCGAGCATCTTTTGCTGTTCGTCGATGTGAAAAACATTCACAAACTGACCACGTAAACCGCGAGTATGGTCGTTCCAATTCCTGCGCAGCCGAATCAGGTCGCGGTAGAGGCGGGTGATACCGTGAAAGTTTTCGTTTTTCGCCCAATCCAATGGCACGTTGTCGCGGAACCAGTCGCCCTGGAGGAATTCCTGCCCCTGAAAGATCATAGGGATGCCCGGCGAGGTGAAGACCAGCCCAGCCGCCAGGGTGGAGCGTTTCTGGGCGACCCAGCTGGTGGGGTTCCCGGGATCGATTTGCTGTGGGACGCGCGCCTTGCCGTTGGCAACTTCGTCATGGCTTTCGCTGTAAATGACACGTTTGAAGGCATCGTTGTTGTATCTAAAGGTGATCGCTTCCCTGAGCTGATCCATCGAGCGGTCTTCGTCTGAAATCGATTCAACCATCGCGCGGATAGGATGGACGAAGGTGGCATCCCATTGGGCGTGAAAGCCAGCCCCGCCTTCGTTGCTGTCAGCTGTGATGGACTGGTTGACACGCAGGTCCTCGGCGATCAAAATCACATGCGGATATTTATCGCGAATCTCGGCATTGACTGCCGCCATCAGATCGAAGCCTTCTGGCAACGGGTTGGCTTCATTGCCATCCAGGGTGCGCATATAGAGCGTGGAATCCAGGCGCAGACCGTCGGCATGGTATTCATTCAGCCACATGAGAGCGTTATCGCGTATAAACTGGCGCACTTCTGGTCGGCCGTAGTCTGGCCGGGTGGCGCCCCAGGGTGTGAGAGCCCGGTCGTCATTGTAAAAATAAATCCCTCCGTAATCGCCTTCGTGCCAGCCATCGAACCGCCAGAGTTCGAGGTCACTGGGACCGAAATGGTTGTAGACAACATCCTGAACCACGGCAAAGCCGGCCCGGTGTGCCTCCCGGACAAAGTGTTTGTAGGCATTGGGCCCACCATAAGTGGATTCGACCGCAAAGACATTGGCGGGGTTGTAGCCCCAGGAATAATCGCCTGGGAATTCAGCGATCGGCATGATCTGAATGACGTTGATGCCTAACTGCTGTAAATGGTCAAACCGGTCGATAACCTCTTGAAAATTTCCAGCTTTTCCTTTTTTGCTGGTTGAAAAAGAACCGATATGCATCTCATAGATGACCAACTCGTTATGGGGAAGGAGATTATACTCGTCGCCTTTCCAATCAAAACTGTTGGGATCGTAAATCACGCTGTTGCCAACAGAGTTGACGACCTGTCGCGAGTATGGGTCGACACGGTAAAGACGATTGCCCTGATAATGGATAATATATTTATATTCCTGACCAGGTTCTGCGGCGGGTATGTCGGTATACCAGTTTCCGTTTCCTTCAGATTCGAGCAGGTGTGAGCCTTCGCGCCACTGGTTAAAGTCGCCCACGACCTCAACGGCTTCGGCATTGGGCGCCCAGACACGAAAGGCGACACCGCCTGTATGGATGATTGAGCCCATGCCGTTGTGTTTTTTTTGGTTTGGTTGAGTTGAGTTCATATTTCCTCGACAATAAATGTTATGCACACTCAATCATATACCAAACTTTAATGCTGCAATTTCAAGTTTGGACAAGTTTTGCAGGTTACAGATGCGAACTGGCAATTAAAATACAGGCGGGTTGGACATGCGCCTGTATTGCTCAAATATGGTTGCACTGCCTCGGCCTGCCAAAGCTAAGCTCAGGGGCAACTCCACGAGTGTTAGAGAACGGAGTCGACAATTTGGCGTGCTTCTGCCTGAATCTGAGCCAGATGTTTTGCGCTCTTGAGGCTTTCGGCGTAAATTTTGTATATGTCTTCCGTGCCCGAGGGGCGAGCGGCAAACCACCCGTTTTGGGTGACCACTTTCAATCCGCCGATGGGCGCGTGATTACAGGGGGCGGAGGTCAATTTATCGAGGATGGGGTCACCAGCCATGACCTTGGCTTCAACCAGGTCAGGTGAGAGGTTGGACAGGATGGTTTTTTGGTCAACGGTTGCCGGAGCCTCCAGGCGCGAGTACCAGCTGCCACCTAATTCTTTTTCGAGGTCCTGGTAGTGTTGAGCAGGGTCTTTACCGGTGACTGCCAGGATCTCGGCTGCCAGCAGGTCGAGGATGAAACCGTCTTTGTCGGTGGTCCAGGTGGTCCCGTTCTTACGCAGGAAAGACGCGCCAGCACTCTCTTCGCCGCCAAAGCCAATTTCGCCACTGAGCAAGCCGGGCACGAACCACTTAAAGCCAACCGGCACTTCGCAGAGTTTGCGGCCGATTTTCTCGACCACTTTGTCGATGATCGAACTGGAGACAAGCGTCTTACCGACCGCGGCATCTTCTGACCATCCGGGACGGTTCTGGAAGAGATACCAGATGGCGACCGTCAGGTAATGATTCGGGTCCATC
Source organism: uncultured Anaerolineaceae bacterium (assembly GCA_964536465.1). Taxonomy (GTDB): domain Bacteria; phylum Chloroflexota; class Anaerolineae; order Anaerolineales; family Anaerolineaceae; genus Mesolinea. Next base: position 16,740 of record CAZHXQ010000029.1, on the reverse strand, counting down.
AGGCCCACGCTGGGTGTGACAATGCCGTGACGGTCATAATCGACGTCGTTGCCAAAGGCGATATCGAAATCGTCTTTCATGGCGACCAGACCGGCCATAGCGTAAGGTGATGAGCAGTCCATGCGAATTTTCCCGTCCCGATCGAGGGTCATAAAAGCAAAGGTCGGGTCGACACGCTTGTTGACCACGTCCAAATTTAGTTTATACATATCTGCCATCTGCTGCCAATAATAGATGCCGGAACCGCCCAGTGGATCGACGCCGATGTGGATCTTGGAATCTGAAATCGCCTGCATATCGATGACATTACTGAGGTCTTCGAGATAGGGAGTCTGCAGGTCAATCTGGGTGGTGGTGGATGCGGCCATGGCTTTACGAAGCGAAATCCGGCGCACATCTTTCATGCCGTCGGCCATGATTTGGTTGGCGCGGTTCTGGATCCACCTGGTTGTGCCTGTGTCTGCCGGGCCGCCGTTGGGTGGATTGTACTTAAAGCCGCCGTCTTCGGGGGGGTTGTGGGAGGGTGAAATAATCACACCGTCAGCCAGAGTTTCAGGGTAAGCCTGGTTGAAAGTCAATATGGCGTGCGAGATTACCGGGGTAGGTGTGTAGCGATGATCCTGATGAATGCGAATGTCGACCCCATTGCCTGCGAAAACTTCGATGGCGGTATAAAGAGCCGGCTCAGAAAGGGCGTGGGTGTCCATACCCATGAAGAGAGGACCAGTGATGCCTTCGCCCCTACGATATTCGATGATAGCCTGGGTTATGGCCGCGACATGGTCTTCATTGAAGCTGGCAGTCAGGGAACTACCGCGGTGACCGGATGTGCCAAAGGAAACCTGTTGGGTGGGGTCACCTGGTTGGGGGCGCTGGGTGTAGTAGGCGGAAACGAGGCGGGGAATGTTGGCGAGATATTCGATCGGTGCGGGTTTGCCAGCAAGGGGATGAAGGCTCATGAGGACTCCTGTTCTGTGGTTTCAACTAAAACAAAAGCTTTAAGGGCCGAACTGATTTCTTATAATCAAGACCAATTAATTAAATCAAATCCCTCAGGCTAATGACAGTCTCATTTTATCATGCTGGTTCGGTAAAAATGAGGGTTGTGTAAGAGAGGCAAACTCACTGAGGGCGACCAACAGCGCGATTGAAGGGCCTGAGGTTCTGCAGCGGCAGGTCCAGACAAGCCCTCGTCTGTCTGTCAACCCAAAATTACTTCGGCCTGGGAGCCGGCCAGAGTTTTGGTGACCTCGATGCGATTGGAGAAGTAATCTTTCAGTTCTTCGATATGAGTGATGATGAGGATCTTCTCAAAGTCAGGGCGGACGATGTTAATCGCTTCAATCAGACGCTGCCGACCCTGGGCATCCTGGTTCCCAAAGCCTTCATCGATGACGAGGGTCTGCAATTTTGCCCCCGCACGGCGGGCAAGCACGCGGCTGAGCGCCAGACGAATGGCGAAATTGATGCGGAAGGCCTCGCCGCCAGAATAGGTTTCATAATCGCGTACACCGGAGCCATCACTGATCAGGATATCGAGCGTTTCCATCATGTCCTTGCGCTTGGTGTCTTTATAGGCGCGTAGGGTGTCGAGTTTAACGCTCATGCTGTAATTTGAAAGACGGGCAAGCAGCTGATTGGCCTGGTCTTCAAGCTCTGGCAGGGCCTGGTCGATCAGGGTGGCGGGCACGCCGGCTTTCCCAAAGGCCGTTTCAAGCTTGGAATACTGGCGGATCTGCTCGTTGAGGGCGTCAATCTCTTTTCGCAGCCTGACCTGGCGCTCGCGCTGGGTCTGAATGGTGGCAAGGGCTTGTGCGACCTCGCCCAGCTTGCGGTTGCATACATCCTGCTCCTCACGCAGAAGGGCCAATTCTTCTTCGGCTGAGCGGCTGTCTTGAGCCTGAGAGCGAGCCTGCTCGAGGGCAGCTCGGTCAAGGTTAAAGCGGTTTTCGAGCTCAAGCAGGCTTTCCTGCTCGTGTTTGATTTCGCTGCGCATAGTTTCCAGTTCGGCTTGGAGCAAGAGGCAGCTGTTCTCAGCGATTTTGAGCTCCTGCCAGGTCTGTTCAGCAGCAGCCTGGGTTTGCACTGATTGGCGCAGCTGATTGTGGGCGTTCTGATCGTAGGCGAGGGCGGCAATCTGTTTGCGGACCTGGTCGAGTTGCCGGCGTGCCTCCGGTAAAAAACTCTGCTGATCCCGTTCAGCGCGGGCCTGGAGCAGACGGGCTGCTTTACCAGCCTTCCAAACATTTTCTCGCTCCTGAAGGGCGTTCAGTTCTTGCTGCAGCAAAGCCTGGTCGCGTTGAAGGTTGAGGTGCTGCATTTCTTGCTGGCGCAGTTGAGCAAGCTGCGTTTCCAACTCTACTTTAGTGGCTTTGAGCTGCTCCGCTTGCCGGCGGTTGGCGCGGTGTTGATCCCCAAGGGGTTTGCCGAGATTATTGATCTCTGCGATTATCTCCTGACGATGCTGAGGGGAGAGGTCTTGCCCACACATGGGGCAGACAGAATCGGCTGCGTCTTCAACTTTATGTTTTCGGGCAGCCAGTTCATCCATCTGGGCTTTCAGCCGTCCATTCTCACCCTCCAGCACTTCGATTTGTTGTGTAATTTCCTGGATTTGCGCGCTCAATTGCTCCTGGTCTGCCGGAGGGGCGAAGCCAACCAACTGCTCGGTCAGGCCTGCTAACTTGAACCGGCTCTGGGCAGAGGCTTTCAGCGCATTTTGAAGCTCAAGCTCCTCTGCCTGGAGGCTGCCAATCTCGCGCTCGAGTGACAGCAGGTGACTCTCAAGCTGGGATTCCAATTGTCCTCGCTGGCGTTCCAGGGGCCAGAATTGCTGGCTGAGCAGATCCAATCCCTGCAGTGTCTTTCGGTCGGTCAGCAACTGTTGGTAAGCGCGCTCAATTTGGCTGGCCTGGGCGAGTTTTTGCTGGTAGCCATCCAGGATTGACTGCTTCTGCGCGGCCTGCTGCTGCTTGCGCTCCAGAGATTGGTGAGAGCGTTCGAGTTGAAGTTTGAGCCTCTCGAGCTGTTGGGTTTGATTGGCAATCATTTGATCCTGAGCGCGCAGTTTGTCGAGCTGAGCCTGTTGGGTGCTGATTTTCTGGCGCACCAATGCCAGATCGCGTTCAAGCAGGGCACGCTCATGAAGCTGGCGTTCCTCGGTCTCCAACTCCTCGCGGATGATATCCACGTCTCGTTCGAGAATTTTGACGTCAGAGCGCAGCTGGCGGTTTTTTTCATTGGCGGCTTTGCGAAAGACTTCCCATTGGTCTAAACCAAGGATAGCAGAGAGGATTTCTTTGCGCTCAGACGGTTTTTTGGTGGCGAAGGAATCGGCCTTGCCCTGAAGGAAAAAAGAGGCGTTGACAAAGCTGTCGTAATCCAAACGCAGCGTGTTTCGGATCTTTGCGTCAGTTTCACGTACGGTGTGTTCGGTAAGCGATTTCCAGCTCTTCTCGGTTGTCTCACCGCCCGGGTTCTGGATGAAGAAATCGAGTTGGGTAGACTTACCACGAGTGTTAACGCGGGTGACGCGGTAAACCTGGTTTTCATACTCGAAATCGAGGGTCACATTCGCAGTGTTGCTGGCGGTGTTGATGATGGCTTCGTTTTGAACGCGGGCTTTGCCGTAAAGCGCGTAGGTTATGGCATCCAGCAATGAAGATTTACCAGCACCGTTAGCACCTGAAACGCAAGCCAGGTCAAAGCCAGAGAAATCGAGCTCGACCGGCTCGCGATAGGATGTGAACCCTTCCAGACGCAGTTTAATCGGTATCATCGTCGAACCCCAGCAGACTGTTGACCTGCTCCATGGTGCGAGGCTTGTGCTCTTTGCCGAGGAGGTCGATCCAGAACTGCTGATCATAACGGCGGGAGCGGATAGGGATGGGCATGGGCACGCCCCAACCCAACATGAGAACCTCTTCCTTTGGCTGTAATTTCGCCAGCATACCGCGCAGTCCCGACCGGCCGGGCAAGCCAGAGAGCACAGCGTTGATGTCGTCCTCATCCCCCAGAGAACCCGAAATGCGTGTTCCTAACTGAGACATGACTTCATCATAAATTTGCGAAGGACGTTGATCGATAATCAGCAGAGTGACGTAATTCTTGCGCATTTCTCTGGCGATAGTGCTGAAAATCGTTTGGGAGGCCATTTCACGGTTGAGCAGTTTGTGAGCTTCTTCTACCACGACCACCAGTGGGCGCGGCTCTTTGCCCTGGCCACTGTGGAACTTGTTGGTTGACTGCTCCCAGGCGTCACGAATCTTGCGGGTGATCAGGTTGGTCACCAGGAGGTAGTCAAGCTCGCTGTCGTTTTTGCCGAAAGAAAGAACAACGTGGCGCCCGTCCTGAAGATTTTCGATGATCGCTTTGAGCCCGTTACTGGCGGGAGCGCTGCTGAGATAGGGGCGATTAAACAGGCGTCTGAGCTTACTGTGCAGCGCTTCTGCCGCGCCCGCGTGTATGCCGGCCTGACGCGACCAAAAAGCAACACTGTCAGGGGCGGGTTCAAGCTTACCGTCTTCGTTCTCCACCATTGCGCCGACCTTCATTTGCATGAAGGCGTTGAACCAATTTTCGCGAAAATCGTTTTCCAGGGCGTCCAGCGTGGTGGCGCTGGTCTCCTTGAGGTTGAGAGCCTGGGAGAGCTTGAGCGCGTCTTCCACGGTAATGTCGCTATGGCTGATTTCGAGGGTGAAATCGGGCTGGAGGTTCTTGAAACTGGAACCGGCACCCAATCCGACCAACCGAACCTTACTGCTGAATTTGCCCTTCAGCCCGAAAACGGGATTGCCGGTATCTGAGGAAGTGGTATCAGGCCCGTACTCATTGTGCATGTCAAAAATGAGCGTGGAAGCGTGGTTGGCGTGGATCAAGCCGGCAAGGATCATGCGCGCCAGGAAGGATTTGCCCGACCCGGTGGTGCCAAAAATGCCCGAGGAACGCTGGACGAATTTGTCCAATTTGAGGCAGACCGAATGCCCCTGCTCGCGAGTGCTGCCCACACGGAAAATCTCATTATTATTCTCTTCGCCGAAGATTTCGGCGATATCGGCCTGGTCGGCGAGTTTCACGGGCGCGTGATGATTTGGGATGGTCTTGACCGTAATCGGAGCTGACTCTTCGGTGTGTTCTCGGCGCCAGTCCTGATACTGGGGCGAACCAGGCTCAGGGCCTTTTTCCATCATCAGGACGGGCATGACAGCCAGATTGGTGTAGAGCGTCTGACTGTTGAGGTATTCGGCGAGGTGAGGCGCGAATCTCTGTGAATTGAGCTGGCTGGCATATTGCTCGTCAATTGCCATCAGCCGCAGGTCGGTTACCAGTCCGTAGAAACGCCAGTTGTTGCTATTGATGACTACAAAGGCACCTTCCTGCACCAACTGGGGAGAAACGGTCAGGCGTACCTGAAGGTTGGCCTCCAGACCGCCGCCAATTACAAAGCCGATGGGGAACGTGGGGTCGAGTGCGGATTGGGTCAGGTTTTCCATTTTATTCGTGCTCCAGTTCGGTCAAAACATCCAGCACAGTGGTGAGGCGCTGGTAGTCATCGCGGAGAAGGGTGATCAGTTTCTGGCAGGCCTGTTCGTACCAGGAGGGGTTGTCTTGTGTTTCGTGTGCTTTTTTGGCCTGACGCAGATGGGCGGCAAGCAATTCTTCCACAGGTTGGTCGAGCAGACGCAGGATGTGGCGTAAATAGGCCTGATCGTTGTGCGCGGTGAAACAGCGGACCTCTTTCTCATCACACAGATGCAGTTCATCGAGGCTGAGCGGCGGACGGGGCGGTAGGCGATGGGAGATTTGCCCGTTTTGGGCGTAACCGACCGTCAGAACATGGATTTCAACCGGTAAATTGCGGTTATAGCGATTGTCGGCGGTATATTCGGTGGGGATGCTGACCCCCGAGACCAGTTGGCGAACAAGACTGTCATCATTGATCAGGATATTGGTGATCAGACCGTAGATATCGCTCTGATCTTCCAGTTTAACCTTAACCAGCGCGCCCAGGGCAGGGGTGTCCAGCTCGCGCACACGGCAGCCAGCGACAAAACTGCCATTTTCAGCTCGCAAGAGCTTGCCGATGGGGATGCTTTGTTGTGTTTCGCTCATTTTAAACCTTTCAAAAAGTCTTTGTTTGACCGATAAGCAGTGATGGTGCCTGCTTTCGAAAATTTGGAGAGGAGCAGGTTTTCGATCTCTTCGTATTCAGCCTGCTGAACCAGCGCCAGCTCGTGAGCGCGGTGGAGTGAATAGGGGTAGGGATGAGAATCAAGCACCTGGGCATCATGATAAAGGGCGGCATGGATCAGGGCGACCAAATCTGGTTGTTGAGCGATCCAATAGGGGATTTCGACCCTTGCCAACCAGGGATGGGATGGCGTGTTGCTGACATTGAGGTAGAAGAAAGCCACCCGCAGGCGCCTGCCAGTGTCTTCGCGCCTTTTGGAAATGATTTCGAACAGGGCTGAGCGCTCTCCCGGTGCGATCCGGTCTGCCAGCAGGAGGCGATCGCTGACGCGGATGGTTCTTGACGTGTGCTGAAGTGGACTATCTCCCTGCATCTGGTTAAAAACATCGAGCATATTATGCAGCATGGCTGAACCGGGCTTGTCGATGTAACCAGCGCTCAGAATACCGTCCTGCTCCAGTTGCTGGTCGAGTTGGTAGACTTCTTTTTGGGCGCTTTGTGCCTTTTTGCCCTGAATGTCGCTGCGATAAAAGATGTCCAGCGGGCCGTCAGTGACGGTCAAAACTGGACGGGGAAGGTCGGGGCTGATCTCCTGCCGAACGAAGGCGCGCTCCCGCAGGTCGCGAATCAGGGCGATGTCGTCATCGCTGATCAGCGAGCCGTCATCACGGAAAGTGTCGACATGATCGATTAGTTCTGATATCAGCTTGATCACCGGAGGCTGCCCGGTGCCAAAGCGCACGGTCAGGATGCCGATATTGATCAGTCCGAACTGGAGCGCGCGATGGCGGCTGGGCACAATTTGCGAGCCGTCAGCCGTCAGCAGAGTGTAACTGACGGGCAAGACCGGCAGAGGGAAACCAACCAGTGGGTCTTCCTGCAGCGGCTTAGCCAGATAAAGTTTGGGCAGGTTTTCTTGCGCCAGGTCGATTATCTGGCGCAGCCGCTGCGGGTCTGAGCAGGCCTGACAAAAAAGTCGCTCGAGTTGGTTGGCTGTTTTTCTGCTCTCGACCAACCAGTCTTGGGCCTGTTGGGCATAACGGCTGGCGTTTGCTTCAACAGAGGCGTAGTTTACAGGCATGGCGTCTCCGGTGGGAATGAGGAAAACCAAATCATGAATCTATTATAACTATGAACAGGCTTGAAGGTGGAACAAAATGAAATGGCTGTGCGTCTATAGGGTGAAAGAAGATTTACAAGGAGAAAAAAATGAAAAATAAATCATTAACCTATGCACTTCCTGTTCTGTTACTTGTCAGCCTGATCGTTGGTGCTTGTCAGGCATTACCCCCGGCGAACGCACAAAATACCCTGACCCCATCGGAATCTGCCGTCAGCCTGCGTACGCTCGCGGTCACCGGAACCGGTGAGGTTATCCTGGTGCCGGATATGGCTTACATCAACGTAGGCATTCACACCGAAGCCGAAGATGTAACCTCGGCGGTAACCGCCAATAACCGGCAGGCCGCCGCGATCACCGCCGCGATAGAAGCCATGGGCGTGCTGGAGGAAGATATCCAGACCTCGAATTTTAACGTCTACTCGACCAACCGTTACGACAACAATGGCAACCTTGCCGGCACCAGTTATGTCGTGGACAACACCCTCTATATCGTCGTGCGTGAGCTGCCCGACCTGAGTGAGATTTTGGATGCCGCCTTGAGCGCTGGTGCCAACCAGATTTACGGCATCAACTTCGATATTTCTGATCGCCAGAGCGCGTTTGCGAGAGCTCGTGAACTGGCAGTAAAGGATGCTGAAGCCAAGGCCGAGGCGGTAGCAGAAACCGCTGGCGTGACCCTGGGCAGAATTCACAATATAAGCGTTTTCAACAACTCCTTTGTGCAACCATTGGCTGGCTACGGCCGTGGCGGTGGCATGGCCGAAGACGCGGCGTCTGTGCCGATTTCAGCTGGTCAGATCGTGATCACGGCGAACGCTGATCTGATCTACGAGTTTGGTGATTAATCGCAAGCCTGCTTGCGAGCTTTCTCAACCAGAATTGAGAACCCCCGGATTAACCGGGGGTTTTTTATTGGCTTGTAGCGGGAGAGGCAGACGGGCCCTCACCGGTGGGGGTAATTTTGAACAGAGCAACGGTGGAGAAGAGGAACAGGAAGCCATAAAGCCCCATCAGAACCACATACCCGGCACCATCCCCAATCGGTCCGCCGATGTAGGCACCAATTGCGCCAGCGCCCGCGCCAGCCAGGTTGGAGATACCAAGCCAGCGACCGGCCTCATTTTGAGGGACGAGTTCGGTCCCAAGAGCCCAGTTAGCCACGAAAAAGATACCGGTTGCCAGACCAATCAGAACGCCGCCGACATAGATCAGGGGCAAATTGGGTGTAAGAATGACGAGCAGCGTTCCCAAACTGGCCAGAATGCCGCTGATAAAGATCAGAGGCTTCTTACCGAATTTATCTGTCAGCCAGCCGGATGGTATAGAGATGATCAAAATCGCGACCCCCACCACCAGCATCAGGCGTGAGGTCGGACCAGCAGCCGCACCGCCCTGATATTGCGGAAACCTCTCCTGGATGAAGTAGAGCACAAAACTGGCAAGGTTATTGGCACCGACCAGGAATGCCAGGCGATTGATCACCCACCAGGTGAAGGAGGGACGATTGCTGGCTGCTTTGCCGAGGCTGATGCGGACTGAAAAAATCACGCCCAATGCGACCGCGATCAGCATGCCAACGACTCCCACGAAGGTTATACCGATTTTGGACTGGTTATCTGGAAGAGAGTGGATGAAAGGTAACAATCTCCTGACTCCCCAACCGACCAGGAGGATGATGCCAGTAAAGGCTACTGTCATTGCGCTTAAGCGACCGATCGATTCCCAATCGACGGGTTCAGCCGTTCCTTTTTGAGGAGTTTCGCGAACGAACATGGTCAGCACAACGGCAATCAGCATAACGACGCTGATAAAGATGAGCGCTCCCCAGGTGTTGCCGGCGCTGACCATCCTGCTGACGGTAAAGGCGACGATAATTAAGGGCAGAGGCAGCTCGAAGAAGGCTTTGATGGCTGAATATCTACCGCGCTGTTCGGAAGGCACCAAATCTGGGATAAAGCCCTGGGCGGCACCATGACCGATGTTGGAAGAAACCATAGAGAAGATAATGACAGCGAAGAGCGCATAATATCCGGTCATGCCTTGCATTGTCCCGGCGATGACGCCGATGGTTAGAAAGGCCAGTATCTCAAGAATGCCGCTGACAAAGATGAAAGGGCGGCGCTTGCCGAAGCGCGAGGTGCTGCGGTCAGACAGCTGCCCAGCCAGAGCCTGCACCAGCAGGGCCACCATTAGCGAGACCAGGCGCAAATTGCCATAACTGCTGCCTTTGGTTTCGTCGCCGACAAATTGCTGCACCAGCAGTGGGACAATCAGAGGCGTCAGGGTTTGAGAGCGGAGGGTGATGGCCAGGTAAACCACGTTCATGGTTATGGCATCGTACCAATGGAGCGCCTTTTTGACTTCATATTCTTCTGTCATTAAAACTCCTCGAAAAATAATAATGGGAAAACCGTTTCGAGATGTAGATGAGATTAAGTTTGAAAAATTATAACAGGCTGGGCGGGTCAACCTCGATTTGCCAGCCGCGCAAGGGTAAATTGGGCAGGAGTACTTCAGGGTTTGGTCCGCGCAGAATTATCTGCCAGCGCCAAAGCCCATGTAGCCTGGGATAGTAAGGCGGGAGGGGCCCGATAAAATCGGTTTGACGCAACTCCATGGCCTCAATCTGGTTTTCGATGAGAGGAGCAAGCTGACGGGCTTCCTGTTCGGCTTTGGGTTGGGAAAGGTGGCGGTATTCCAAACGAACCAGACGGTTGAAGGGAGGGTAGCCGAACATACGGCGATATTCCATCTCTTGTCGATAAAAACCTTCATAATCATGCTGTGAGGCGGCCTGTATGACGTAATTATCGGGCTGGTAGGTTTGCATAACCACTTCACCGCCCAGAGGACTGCGACCAGCGCGCCCGCTGACTTGCGTGAGCACCTGGAAGCTGCGCTCAGCGGCACGATAATCAGGCAGATTCAAACCAACCTCAGCCAACACAATGCCTACCAGGGTAACCAGAGGTAAATCGAGACCCTTGGCAAGCATCTGGGTGCCAATCAGGATGTCTGCCCGGTGAGCGCTGAAGTGAGAAAGGATCAGTTCATGGTCGCCTTTGTTGCGGGTGGTGTCTGCGTCCCAGCGCAGCAAACGGGCATGAGGAAAGCGTTCTTTGACCAATTCTTCCAGACTGACGGTACCCAAGCCCAGCTGGCGGATATGTTTGCTGCCGCAGTTTGGGCACTGAGCGGGCATTTTTCGGGTGTAACCACAGAGATGGCAGAGCAACCCTTTCTGGCTGCCATGCCAGATCAGGGGCTGATCGTCATTGGGACAGCGCAAACTGTAACCGCAGTTGCGGCAAAAAACGTAAGAAGCGCGCCCACGGCGGTTGAGAAAAAGGATAGCCTGCTGATTTTTGCGCAGTACCCTTTCGAGTTTGTTTTCTAACGAGCGCGACAGCACGCTGGTATTGCCGCGAACCAACTCTTCGCGCATGTCAACTACCTCAACTCTGGGCAGTTCAAAGGTGAGCAGGTCGTCAGCAGTGGAGATAGCAGGTAATTCGAACTTCAGAGAAAGCGCCTGGTTGGCGAGTGTTTGGCGGTGCGCGAGCACCCGTCTGGGCATCTCGAGCAGCAGCCAATCCCCACGCTGGGCCTTGAAATACTGCTCCAACCCCGGAGTGGCACTGCCAAGCAGCAGGTTAGCCTGGTTGATGCGCGCGAGGGCTTCAGCTGTGGGTACTGCCTGGTAGAAAGGCGGGCGTTCGCTTTCATCATAGGAGCTGTTGTCGCATTCATCGATCACGATCAGGCCCAGATCTGGCAGTGGCACAAAAAGCGCGCTGCGTGAGCCGATGATGACTCGCAAGTCACCCTGGCGGGCACGCCTCCAGGTGTCATAACGCTCGCCTTCTGAAAGCTTGGAATGGTAGAGTCCAACCTGGTTGGGGAAACGCGCCATATAGCGGCGCACCGTTTGAGGGGTCATGGCGATTTCAGGCACCAGGACGAGGCACTGTCGGTTAGCGTCCAGTGCCTGCTGCACCGCGCGCATGTAGATCTCGGTTTTGCCTGACCCGGTCACACCATGCAGAAGTACGGGTTTAGGTTGTGTCCGATTCCACTCGGCCTGCACGCCTTCCCAGACTTTGATCTGATCGCTGGTGAGCGCGGGGGCTTCTTCGCTGATGACCTCGATTTCAGCCAGCGGGTCTCGCCAGATCTCGGACTCGTTGAAGTGGATCAGCCCGGCATCTGCCAAGTAGGATAAATCGGCATAATTTGCGCTAGTTTCAGCGTAAATCCAGGAGAAATCGAGTGGAAATGCCTGACGGGCCAGCAATTCGAGCACTTTGCCCCGCCTTTGCTGTGTGACCGAGGTTCTGCCCAGGGTCTCTTTTTCGAGTAAGGGCACACTGGAAGGCGGCATCGAAAGGGCGGCGGTGCGCAGAGTCTTGGGGGCAATTCGCGGGGGAGGCAGAACATTGCTGGTCTTGATCAGCGCTTGCGACCGCAGTGATTCCAGCCCTCTGCGCCAATCCGCCTTTGGAATGGCGCGGTCAATTTGAGCGCCGCGCAGATTGCCGCGGCTTTTGAGCAACTTGAGCAGGCGCTGCTGGGTCTGGCTGAAAGCAGACAGGTCGGGAGGCAGGTCTGCTTGAAGACTTAAGCAGATATCTGCCCGACGGGATAGCCCGGTCGGAATCATCAGCTGAATACAGGCTCCTAGGGGTGTGTAAAAATGCTCTGCCAGCCACTGTGCCAGGTCGAGTTGCTGCCTGACCAGCAGCGTATCCGGGGCGAGCAATTCTGTGATCGGTTTGGTTTCAGCGACCTCTGGTTGGTCTAACAAGGCAAGCACAACCCCCTGGACGGTCTGCCTGCCAAAAGGAACCACAACCAGGCTGCCTGGTTGTACCTGACTTTGCAGTTCTGAGGGTATCGAATAATGGTAGGTTTGATCGATCTGGCTGAGATTGATGCTGACTTCCGCGAAAGCGCTCATCCCTTCACCGTCGATCAGGGCGTGACGAAGACAAGGTATTCAGCGGAAAAGACCATTTTATTGACCTGGTCTGCGGGGATATTGTCGGCACCGACCAGGTAACTTTGCCAGATCAACGCCATAGTGGTTTGACCGGTCATTTGGTCTAACTCATTGAAAGCGAAGAACGGTGAAAAGCGGGCAGCTGAGGCGCTGAGGCGCTCCATATCCAGATAAAGTTGGTTCCAATCGTCACGCTCCAGGATCACGGGGTGATCGGCGAGCACAATGACCTGTTCCGGCAGGTCTTTAAGGTATTGTTCCAGTTCCACCAGACGCAGGGTGTTGAAGAGTGGTTCGCGCTGGTTGGGCGGCAGTGTCCATTCCTGGTGAAGCTTCCAGGGTTCGAACAGGTCGGTCGCCCGCCGAGAGTGGATGCTGATATAAATTGAGCCATCGGCAGGCAGACTGCGGATATCCAGGTTGTTGCCGTAAACCCCGGTAAGGATCAGTTTAACTTCTGAGAAAGTGGTGTTGAACTGATGCCGGACGCGGAGGTAGAAAATAGTCACATCTTCACCCAGGATACGAACGGTTTCGCTGTGGATGCCGCGATCCATCAACTGGAAAGCGACCATACCCGAAAGGTTAATGAGAGCGCCGTCCTCGCGATTTTCTTTGCGGGTAGGGTAGTAATAAGACCAGTCCACAAGCTGATTTCCTGTCATGAGCACGGGCAGATTTGCCAGCCTGGTTGGAATCGGTGTGGGCGTGTAGGTTGATGTCGGAGTGGGAACCAGCGTCGGTGTTGCGGTCAGAGTAGGCGTTGGTGTCATCGTGGAGGTTGGAGCCGGCGTGGAGGTAAGGGTGGGGCTGGGCTCGAGGGTGCTGGTTGCAGCTTGTGTCGGGAAGGCTGTTGGTCTGCCTTCATAAATTGGCGTGCAGGCACCCAGGCTGGTTACGAGCAACATGATAAGTAGGATGAGTAGCAAGCATTTGTTGTGGTTGAGCTCAATCATTGTTGCCCTCGGAAATTATGGCAGAGACATAGCCAACCACGGAACTGTAATCCTGGCTGACAGCAGCGGAGGTGCGGTAATCGGCGATGGTAACCTGGCTGGCGCCGAGTTTTTGGGCAGTCAGCAGAACGGTTGCCATCGCGCCATAACCGCAAGCTTCGGTCTGGTGGGTCGACTTGAGTGTATAGAAAAGGGTCGGATCGAAATTTTGCAGGCTATCGATCAGGCGTTGGTCGAGACGGTTGGCCTGATCTTGTTGATAAAAATGGGAAAGATCGCTGGAGGCGATCAGCAAGGTGGGCTGGTCTGGCGGAAAGGAGGAGATCAGATCGCTCAATGCGGTCGAAAGTGTTTTTGCTGTGCTGAGAGTCTGATCCATCATCATCAGGGGGATCAGTTTGAAACCCTCTGGCAGGAGATACTGCAGAAAGGGCAGCTCAATTTCGATGGCGTGCTCACGGTCATTGCGGATCTGGTTGAGCAGCAGCCCTGCCGCGGCAAGGGAATCTGTCAGGTTTTGGAGGGATTCGTGATCGACTGGCACTGTGCCGAGAGGGGTCTGGAAGGCCTGGTGAGCATTGGTGAGCAAGTTGCCTCTGTAGGCTTGATGAGAGGGCGAGAGAATGATCACACGGCTGTAGTGCTGACCTTCTATGGACTTGAGCGCGAAAGCGGCGGTCTGACCCGAGTAGATCAACCCGGCATGAGGCAATATCAGCGCTCTTACACGACCGCTGAAGGCGGGCAACTTGGCCTGCTCCAGAAAGCCAGCGAGCGTCCCTCGCAGTTTTGTGGGCTCGCCGGGATACCAGCTGCCGGCTATTGGTGATGGACGAATGTCTTCGGTTGAATATCCTTGCATGCCTCTATTTTAACACGAGGCAGAAGAAGATTTGATGGAAGTCAGTACTATTCCATCAAATCATGATAGAACTGGGCATACTCCCTGAGCAATGAAAGCATTTTTTTCAATTCTTCGTCTTTGTGCTTGCTGGAGAAGGTTGTGTACACTTTTACTATGTGGTCAGTGATTTCATCGGTAGCCTGAATGCCTTTTGGGGCTAATGTGATGGTCCAGACGCGTTTATCGTCCTGGTGACGAACACGTTTAATAAACCCCTTTTCTTCAAGGGACTTACAGGTCTTGCTCAGATTGCCCGGGTTGATATCCAGTTCTTCTGCCAGCTCGGTCAGGATTGTGGATTTGTTGGCCTTAATTTGCAGGAGGATGCGCACTTGCTGCTGCGTCAAATCGTATTTCTTGCAGAATTCCAGGCACAGGCCAAAGCGACTGCGCTGCAATTCCCTGGTTACATGCCAGAGTTCCCAAATAAAATCTTCTTTTTCCATAGTTCCTCCCGATTTTTTAATCTCTTGTAGTTGTTAAACTATAATGCTAATTTACAACCAATGCAAATTTATTAACAACCTATGAAGAGAGTCTGGTTTTTAGTTAAAAAAGGTGGGTTCTTTGGCACGAATCAGGAGAAAACCAGCGGTTCCGGTCATGCCCAGTTCTTTTCTGAAGTCGTCGTCGGTGAGTTCGTAGAACAAGCCCTGCCCGGGGCGTCTGGGGTCATAGAGCAATTCTTCCCGGATAACAAAGCCATCGCCGTGATTGATATTGGTCACTGAATAGGCGCGCCCCTGTTCGTCCACGCGGGTTACGACGATCATATGATCAAAGCCGGTATAGTTCGAAACGCCTTTTAGAAGGAAAAGATAAAGCCAGTCACCTGCTTGCAAGGGATTTTTCCGCCAGTCGTACCGGCCGACACTCTCCCAAACCCGTATGTAATCGTATTGTTCGGGAGGGAAAAAGGTTCGCTCAAGGATGCGCAAGCCATGGCATTCGGGGTTATCTTCGCGTGGGCAGAGCAGCCACATTCCGTGGGGATCGGCTTCTGGCGGCAAATAGCCGCTATCGCGCATGATGGCAACCGTCAGCGGACCACACATATTATCTGGTGATTCGTAGGGTCCTTCGGTGAAGTTGATCGAGCGGGCAACCTCAAGGGCTCTTTTGGGGGTGTTAGCCACATACGCAAGGCTGGCATTATAAATCCTGATTTCAGCTTGTTCTTTCTCCGTCAGCGTTGCGGTGGGCGTTGGCGGCACAGGGGTGGCTGTGCTGGTGGGGGTGGGGGTGAGCGTGCTGGTTGATGTGGGCGTGGGAGTGCGGGTTGATGTTGGCGTGTGCGTGGGAGTTAAGGTGGCGCTGGGGGCCAGAACGCTGCAGGCTGCCAGCAAAAGTACGGATAACAGCAAAAAGAGAGGTTTGAAAAAACGGATCATTGCAAGAAGTCCCAGGGGTTCACACGACCATAGTCGTCGTTGCGGAGTTCAAAGTGAAGATGCGGGCCGACGGCCATGCCAGTCTCACCTACCGTGCCAACCAGGTCACTTCGGTAGACTTCCTGTCCGCAGCTGACTTCAACTGTGCTCATGTGTCCATACAGCGACTGCCAGCCCTGCCCGTGATCAACGACCACCATGTTGCCATAGCCCCAGTCGTTCCAGCCGGCGTAGACCACCACGCCGTTATCCACAGCAAAAACGGGATCGCCGATGGCACCGCCGATGTCAATGCCGTAATGGTTTGCTGATGGGGCATAATCGTAACCCGACAGGCTGCGTGAGCTCAGCGGCCAGACAAAATTGAGCGTGCCCAACACGCCGTCATATTGGCTTGGGCAGGCACCTGGCCCAACGTTGAGCGCTGTAGCTGGGTCTTCGCGGGTGATGCGGGGGATGCGCCAGTCGGAGTACTGCCCTTTTCCCCCCGGGATTATCAACCTCGTCCCTGGTTCGATGTTGGGATTTGAAAGATCGCCGAGTGAGGCCAATTTGAGGTTATTGCCAGCGTAATTGATGATGGTTTCCGGGGTTACATCGTAAAATTCTGCCACACCGTTGAGACCTTCACCAGCACTCCAGATGTGAAGTGTGCCATCTACAGGCATGATAATCAGATCCTGCCCCGGGAATATCATGTGTGGGTCGTCGCCAATGTTGTAGCGATTGCTCCAAAGCACGGTTTCAGGCTTAAGCCCGAAGCGGTTGGCAACGGAAAACAGGGTATCTCCTGGTTCGACGGTGTAATTGCTGAGCTTAGTGCGATTGCGGACCGGCAGGATTGTGTCCACAGCGGTATCACGATGGAGCGCGTATCCGGCGGAGGAATCTGCGCTGAGGGGAGGCATGAGGAATTGAGATTCTGCAGACGCGCGGGCGGGGTCGGGGATCTGAAACTGTGTCACCAGACTGCCATCGACATTGACGTAGAAACGCCTCAACACCCAGACCATGACCAGCATAACAGCAACAGTCGCTACCAAAGTGGCCGCGCGAAACAGCCCGGCAGCCAGCCCCAATTGGTTAAATCTGACCCAAAACTTTTCGGCCAGCGCTTCTCCGGGTAATGGATCGGGCGGTTGGTTATAGATCGGAAGAGCGTCGTGTAGGGAAAGAG
>CAZHXQ010000028.1:0-20670 GCA_964536465.1 uncultured Anaerolineaceae bacterium | reverse complement strand
ACGGCTAATTTTTCAGCAATTTAAAGTTCCTGACCCTTGAAGGTTGACAGCAAAACCCTTTAAATAGATGATATACGAGCCATGGGGATCAGTACGGTCACAGCCTGATGGTTAAAAGCTCCCGTTGCTGAACTGCCGAACAAGACTGATCAGGTTTTCAGTGTACAATTCCCTGGATGGTCTACCAACCTAACCTTGACGTCGCTGATCTCTATTCGCGCTTTGCCTCGCCCATCTGCGAGATCGATTGCGGCCAAATCTGCCGGCAATATAACCCTTCGGGCAAGCCTTTCTGCTGTGATATCTGTGTCACAGTTCCGGTGGCATTAAAGGAAGAGTGGGCCTACCTCAAGCCCAACACCAGGCTCTGGCATCGGTTGCGTGGGGACGAATGCCCTGCCGATCCCCTCGATTTACCCGAAATGGAAGCGGAAACACCACACTACATGCACCTGATGGCCTGTAAAGGGCCCGCCCATTGTGAACGCGACTTTCGCGCCTTCAGCTGCCGTCAGTTTCCTTTTTCGGCGTATATCACTGCCGATGACCAGTTTATCGGCATGACTTATAACTTCGATTTTGAAGAGGTCTGTTGGGTGATCAGCCATCTCGATCAGGTCAGTGAGCGCTACCGAAAAGAGTTTTTCGAGGTTTACGATCACCTGCTTTTCGAACGCCCCAGCGAATATGATAATTATTATTGGCTATCGCAAGAAGTGCGCGAACTCTTCATACAAGATGGCAGGAGCATTCCGCTGCTGCACCGTGAGGGTGGCTGTTACCTTCTGAATCCAAAGACGGAAGAACTGACACCGGTTGACGCGCGCGACCTGCCCAAGTTTGGGCCCTATGCCAAATAAGCCCAGATAAAATGTTGGAGCCAGCTACCTGGCTCACCTCCAAAATTGTGAGCCGTTAATTTCTTGTCATTGCCGTCCACTTAATCAAATTTCAGAATGACCGTTCAATACCCTTCAACGATTTTTGCTGTTAGAAAAGCAAGTTAACCAAAAACGACGGCCAATGGCCGCCGTCGCAAACAGGAAAACGAAAACGCGAGCCCCTCTCGGGTACTCGTAGTTTTCTAAGTTGTAAAGATTCCTCAGCCTTTGTTTCACAACAAAGCCGAGCAACCTGACCTCACAAATCGTTTAAATCTTGATCTCGATATCGACACCAGCAGGAAGACTCAGTCGCATCAGCATATCAATGGTCTTGGAATCGGGTTCCAATACATCAATCAGACGATTGTGAGTCCGAATCTCAAAATGCTCATGGGAGTCCTTGTCAATAAAGGTAGAGCGGCGAACGGTGTATTTTTCGATCTTGGTTGGCAGCGGCACCGGGCCAACCACACGAGCGCCCGAGCGCTCAGCGGTTTCCACAATACGCTTGGCCGATTGGTCTAAAACCCGATGATCATAAGCTTTCAAACGAATTCTAATCTTTTGTTTTGCCATAATTTTCCTGTTTCTGTTTTCCTTATTTCATCCGGAAACTTCCGGTAATGATTGACTTTCCAATCCTAAGCGCTCATCCGGCCCAGGATTTTTTTCATATAAGCATCTGAAACGCGGTCGTAATACTTAAATTCCATGGTGAATACCCCTCTGCCCTGGGTCGCGGAGCGCAGCTCTGTCGCGTAGCCAAACATTTCTGATAGGGGCACCTGGGCATGAATTGCTTTCGCGTTACCAAAGCGGTCTTCCATGCCAACCACACTGCCTACCCGGGAGTTGATCTGCCCGATAACGTCGCCGGTGTATTCTTCAGGCACGGTTACCTCAACCTGCATGATCGGTTCCAGGATTACGGGTTCGGCTTTTGCTGCGGCTTCCCGCACGCCAAAAATGGTCGCCATGCGGAAGGCCATCTCGCTGGAGTCGACCTCGTGGTAGCTGCCGTCTGTTAAAGTGAACTTCACATCAGTCAGGCTGAAACCCGCCAACGGGCCGCTCTCACAGGCTTCGTAGAAACCTTTTTCAATGGAGGAAATATATTCTCTGGGGATCGCTCCACCACGGATCTTATCTTCAAATTGAACGCCCTGCCCGCTGTCGAGTGGTTCAAGATCGAAAATCACATGCCCATACTGACCATGACCACCGGTTTGCTTGATGTAGCGGTAACCATAGTTCATGATTGGCTTGGTGATGGCTTCGCGATAGGCCACGCGGGGTTTGCCAACATTGGCTTTGACCTTGAATTCACGCAGCAAACGTGTAACCAACACGTCCAGATGCAGCTCACCCATACCTGAGATCACGGTTTGCCCGGTAACCTCATCCTGTCGAATGCGGAAGGTAGGATCTTCTTCGGCCAATTTGACCAGAGATTCTGACATGCGGTCTTGATCGGCTTTGGTTTTCGGCTCAATCGCAATCGAAATGACCGGTTCAGGGAAGCTGATGGTCTCCAGGTAGACTGGGTTGGTGGGGTCAGAAAGCGTATCGCCGGTGAAACTAAATTTGAGACCCAGAATCGCGCCAATACCGCCGGCGCCCAATTCTTCGATGTCTTCGCGGCGGTCAGCATACATCCTGAGCAGGCGACCAACACGCTCTTTCTTGTCCTTAGAAGTGTTAACAACCGTCGCATTTTGTTTGACCTTGCCAGAGTAAACGCGAATGTATGCCAGTCGTCCCATGTAAGGATCAGATACGATCTTGAATACCAGCGCAGAGAGTGGTTCGCTGTCCTTGGCGTAGCGTAAAACCTCGCTCTCATCCCGCACCAGCGTGGCTTTGACCGGGGGAATATCCAGTGGAGAAGGCAGGTAATCGATCACGGCGTCCAGAACCAGCTGCACACCTTTGTTCTTAAGGCTACTGCCACAAAACACCGGGGTGGCGCGGTTATCGATAACGGCAGTGCGTAATGCCTTTTTCAACTCATCCAGGCTGATCTCTTGGCCTTCCAGGAACTTATCCGTAAGCTCCTCGTCGAGTTCAGCGATGCGTTCTACCAAAACTGCCCGTAATCTGGACGCTTCTTCCTTGTATTCCTCCGGAATTTCACTGACTTCCTGACTCGTGCCAGATTCATCCTGGTAGTAGACTGCGTTCTGTTCCAGCAAGTTGATTACACCAATAAAATCGCTTTCAACTCCGATCGGAATCTGCATTTGGAGCGCGTTGGCGCCCAGGCGGTTCTTGATGCTCTCGATGGTGCGCTCATAAGAGGCACTGATGCGATCCAGCTTGTTCGCAAAACAAATCCGCGGGACTTCATACTTATCCGCCTGCCGCCAAACCGTTTCACTCTGGGATTCCACACCCTGGACGGAGTCAAACACAACTACTCCGCCGTCCAGCACTCGCAAGGAGCGCTGTACTTCAGCGGTGAAGTCAATATGACCAGGCGTATCGATGATATTAATGCGGTGGTCTTTCCATTCCGCGGTAACGGCGGCGGAAACGATGGTAATCCCCCGTTCCCGCTCTTCAGGCATCCAGTCAGTGACGGTGGTGCCATCGTCGACGTTGCCGAGGCGGTAAGTTTTGCCAGTATAAAACAAAATCCGCTCGGTAGTGGTAGTTTTACCGGCATCGATATGGGCGATAATGCCAATGTTTCGATAGCGCTCGAGCGGAATGTTAGTCATCTTATAAACCGAATTATTAAGGTACCAGAATTAGGAACGAAAGTGAGAGAAAGCGCGGTTGGCTTCAGCCATCTTGTGCGCTTCTTCACGCCGACGGATTGAAGCACCCTGGTTCTCAGCGGCATCCATTAATTCAGCAGCCAACTTTTCAGAATATGACTTGCCCGATCTGGCGCGTGAAGCGGTGATGATCCAGCGCATGGCCAGCGTGGCCCGGCGTTCTGGAGCGACTTCAATCGGCACCTGGTAGGTCGCTCCGCCAACACGGCGTGGGCGCACTTCCATCATAGGGCTGACATTCCTCAAAGCAGTTTCAAAAACTTCGATACCATCTTTGCCGGTCTTCTCGCTGATCATTTCGATCGCGTTGTAGACGTGGCGGGTAACGGTGCTTTTCTTGCCGTTGAGCATGATGCGGTTGATCATCATCTGCAGGTGCACGTTGTTATAACGGACATCTGGAGGGGTGATTCGCTTTTCTGGTTTGTATCTTCTTGCCATTATTGCTCCTCAATTTTTGTTGGCCTTTCGCGCTTTGCGCATGTCGGCCAGCTTTGATCCAAATTATTTCTCAGCGCGTTTGGCGCCGTATTTGGAACGAGCGCGTTTGCGATCGGCAACACCGGTGCTGTCCAGCGTTCCACGCACGATGTGATAGCGCACACCAGGCAGGTCTTTCACTCTGCCGCCGCGGACCAATACAACACTATGTTCCTGCAGTTGATGCCCTTCACCAGGAATATACGCGGTGACCTCGATGCCGTTCGAAAGACGCACACGAGCGATTTTTCGCAGAGCGGAATTCGGTTTTTTGGGCGTCATTGTACGCACGATGGTACACACGCCGCGCTTTTGGGGGGCACCCTTGGGCTGGCGGGTTCGGCGTTGTTTCTCCGAATTCAACGTATATTGCAAGGCAGGCGAACTGCTTTTTTGACTTTTTGACTTGCGACCTTTTCTAACCAGTTGGTTTATTGTTGGCACGTTTTTGCCTCCGTACTACCTATCTATTAATATTTCATTTATTCAATAATCAAGGCCATCAAAAATTCGGATGGCCTTAGTTGCCAATTACTTTGACAGGCACAGGAAATTTCCCCTGCCCGTCAGGGTTGAGGAATTATTCTATCACGCCTTTTGTTAAAACGTCAAGCGCAACTTCCCGCTCTGTTCGCGCATTGCGAACTAATTTACTCCGGTCAGTTTCTTGAAGATATCTGCGCCCTGGTCTAACAAACCAGTAGGAACGCGCTGTCGTTGTCCACGCTCCTCGTCCTTGCCAAATTTGACCACTTCATCGTCGTCCATGATCGCCTCCACAGCCAGGCTGAGGGACTGAAGCTCCTTCACCAACACACGGAAGGCAGCCGGAATGCCCGGGGCTTCGATCGGCTTATTTTGGACAATAGACTCATAGGTGGCTGTTCTGCCGGCGACGTCATCAGATTTCACCGTCAACATCTCTTGCAGCGTGTAAGCAGCACCGTAGGCTTCCAACGCCCAAACTTCCATCTCACCGAAGCGTTGACCGCCAAATTGAGCCTTGCCACCCAACGGCTGCTGAGTAACCAGACTGTAGGGTCCGGTCGAACGCGCGTGCACCTTGTCTTCAACCAGGTGGTGCAGTTTGAGCATGCTCATGACTCCGATGGTCACAGGCTGGTCATAAAAAATGCCAGTGCGGCCATCCCGCACCAGTTGTTTCCCAAGGGTGGGAATGGGACGCCCGGTTTCCATCATAATTTCCATGGCCCTGGCTTCCATTTCTGGTCGCGCAAGCGCGGGGTCGATTTCCTCACCATGTTTCTTCGCCCACAGCGACAGACAGGCCTTCACAGCGTTATCATCCTGCTGGTTGCGGTCAGATACAGCAATATTATCCTCAGGGAAGGACGTAATGGTAGCGGGGTCATAGCCCTCGCTTTCCAGCCAGAGGTTAAGCGCCACCCGGCGCGCCAGGTTTTTGTTTTCTTTGATTTCTAACAGATCGACGTCTTTGCCGGCTAATTGTTCTTCCAGGTAGAGCAGGCGAACCTCGTCGTCATCCTGTATCATTTCAGGGTCGTGTTCCAGCTGTTTCAGCCATTCCCAGCCTTTTTCGGCTGTGACTTCCCAGGCCTCGTCGATCATCCAGGCACGCACCAGCTCGCCTTCGATTTCCGATTCTGAGGCGCCATCAAAAACAGGAGTGATTGCACGGAAGCCAAGACTGCGGGCGGCCCAGCCAAGTTCAGCCTCGAGTACCTGACCTATATTCATACGACCGGGAATACCTAATGGATTGAGGATGATGTCGATGGGTGTGCCGTCTTCCAGGAAAGGCATGTCTTCAACCGGAAGTACCATCGAGACACAACCTTTGTTTCCGTGGCGCCCGGCCATTTTGTCACCAGCGGTGATCTTACGTCGCTGCGCCACCGATACGCGTACCATTTTGTCGACACCAGCATTGAGATCACTGCTTTCTTCACGCGTGAAAACCTTAACATCCACGACAATGCCGCGTTCCCCGTGAGGCACCCGCAGCGAAGTGTCTTTCACGTCGCGGGATTTTTCACCAAAAATGGCTCGCAGCAAGCGTTCTTCGGGAGTCAGTTCTTTTTCACCCTTGGGAGTGATCTTGCCAACCAGGATCTCATTTGGCCCGACTTCAGCGCCAATTCGGATGATGCCCGATTCGTCCAGGTCGCGTATGGTGTCTTCACCAACGTTGGGGATTTCGCGGGTGATCTCTTCAGGACCCAGTTTGGTATCGCGTGCTTCCACTTCGTATTTTTCAATATGAATGCTGGTATAACGGTCGTCTTCAACCAGGCGTTCAGAAATCAGAATCGCGTCTTCGAAGTTGAAGCCCTCCCAGGGCAAAAAGGCAATCAGCACATTCTGACCCAGGGCCAGCTTTCCGTCCTGGGTTGAAGATGAATCGACAATCACATCGCCCTTGTGTACCAATTGACCTTTCACGACAGCGGGTCGCTGGTCGATACAGGTGCTCTGGTTGGAGCGCTGATATTTGCGCAGTTTGTGAATTTTCAGATTCCCATCCAATTCCTTCAACACGAGCGTGTCGCCGGTAACAGAAAGGACCTCCGCGTCTTTTTCCGCGATGACTACCTGCCCCGAATCTGCTACAGCCACTTCTTCCACACCGGTCGAAACAGTTGGCACCTCAGGGCGCAAAAGCGGCACAGCCTGCGTCTGCATGTTAGAGCCCATCAAGGCACGACTGGCATCATCATGCTCAAGGAAGGGGATCAAACCTGCAGAAATGCCCACAACCTGGCTGGGAGCGACGTCGATATAGTCAATGTCTTCGTAGTTGTAGATGGCAAACTGATTGTGAAAACGACAGCTATTGCGGCGCAGAAATTCATTATATTCATTTACAGGCGCGTTAGCCTGGGCAATCACGAACTTGTCCTCTTTATCCGCGCTCATATATTCGTATATATCGCTCACGAAGGGTCGCACCAGGACGTCTTCGATGCCAAAAGACTTGATCTTTTTGGCCATCGCGGGCGTAACGCGGGTTTCCGCTTCGTAAACAATTTCACCCGTTTTCGGGTCCAGGATATTCTGACGCAAAAGATGGTTGACCAGATTGGGGTCGTCGCCCTTCATCGATCGAATCACCTTGCGATAAGGTGTCTCGATAAAGCCAAATTCATTAACTTTGGCGTAGGTTGCCAGACGGCCAATCAAACCGATGTTCGGGCCTTCCGGCGTCTCAATCGGGCAGATACGTCCGTAATGAGAGAAGTGGACGTCACGGACATCAAAGCCGGCGCGTTCACGGCGCAAACCACCCGGACCAAGGGCCGAGACGGTGCGTTTGTGACGCAATTCGGAAAGCGGATTGGTCTCTTCCATAAACTGAGAGAGCTGGCTGGAACCGAAAAACTCGCGCAGGGAGGCCACCAGGGGGCGGATATTGACCAGGCTGACCGGGGAAAGGCTCGTGCCCTGGTCGCGAATGGACATGCGTTCTTTAATAACGCGTTCCATGCGGCGTAAACCTACGCGCAATTTATTCTGGATCAATTCCCCGACAGTCTTGACGCGGCGATTACCCAGGTGATCGATATCATCGGGGGGTATTTTGCCGTTGTTGATCTGGATCATATGCCGAATCAGGCTCACTATGTCGTGAGCGGTGATCGTGCGTCGGCTCATCGGCACCACGTTTTCCAGGTCGAGTTTCTGATTTAGTTTGTAACGGCCAACATTTTCGAGGTCATAGTGACGGGAGTCGAAAATCTGTTCCTTGACATAAGTCTTGGCGTTCCCCAACTGAGGCGGTTCGCCCGGGCGCAGCCGCTTGTAGAATTCAATTAAGGCTGCCTCGCTAATCGAGTTGACAGACAGATCATACTCAGGCTCCTGGTCAAAAGATGATTGGATATAGAGATGTTCCGGGTTGTCGTCCACATCTTTAAAGAGCGCCAGGATTTCTTCATCGCTGCCTTCCTTTAAAGGAGAGGTGTCAATTTCGTCTTTCAGGGCAGCCAACGCGCGCAAAAAGACCGTGATCGGCACAGTACGTTTGCGGTTGAATTTCAAAATAATGAAATCGTTCTTACGGGTCTCAAACTCCATCCAGGCACCACGATCGGGGATCAGCTTGGCAGTCGACATCATCCTGCCGCTGGCGCGATCCAAATCGGCTTCGAAATAAACGCCTGGAGAGCGGATAAGCTGGGAAACCACCACGCGTTCGGTACCGTTAATAATGAAGGTGCCTTTGGGGGTCATCTCTGGGAAGTCACCCAGGAAAAGATCGTGCTTAATTTTGTCACTGCTCTCGGCGCCATCCAGGAGGACGGAAACGTATAGCGGACTTGCATAGGTAAGATCACGTTCAAGGCATTCCTCAATCGTGTTCTTGGGTTCCTCAAACCAGTACTCAAGCCCAAATTCTCGGGCAATATCGGTGTCACTGGGGAAGTGAAGCCGCAAATCACCACCGTAAGAAACAATGGGAGAAATTTCGTTAAACAAACTACCCAAACCCTCGGACTTAAGGCGTTGGAAGGAATCAATTTGAACTTCTATGAGATCAGGTAACGCGAGCCCAACAGGAATACGTGCATAATTCTTGGGTGTCATCAGTTCTGTCATTAACATCTCCTAACGTGTAAAAGCGTGGTGCAGCCTGCAATCCACGCGTTTAATAACATTTAAGCGCAATATTTTAGTATAAGACAATTCAACAGCTAAGTCAATAGTTTTCTTGAGTCGTAACGCCAACGGTCCCTGTAATTGACAGATAAGAAATTATACCGCAATTCTGCGGCATCAAAGGACAGTTTATACAGCAAAAACTTCCCGCACTTACACTCAAATTTTATCCCTTTGTCCAATCAATTTCGAAGGTTTAACTGTTATTCATCCCTGGATTATGGTAGCATTATCCATAAGAAACACGGGGAGCCGCAAGGCTGAGAGGGATCACAAGGTCCGACCCGCAAACCTGATCCGGTTAGTACCGGCGGAGGGATGCACAAAGGCAGACCAGCAACCCTCCCCGCAGAGGGTTTTTTTGATGAAAAAGACAAAAAGCGTTCTCCTGGTCGCCAATGGTGAGCCTCAGTCCGACCTGGATGTGTTGGTTAGCCAGCACGATTTTCTCATCGCTGTGGATGGCGGACTGCGCCACCTGCTGTCACGAAATTTAATGCCTGACCTGCTCATCGGCGATCTGGATTCCATCACCCAGGCAGAACTGGCTGTTTGCCAACAACAGCAGGTCGAAATTCTTCGTTTCAAACCCGACAAAGACGAGTCGGATCTCGAACTCGCCCTGCTTGAAGCCTCACACCGGGGCTTTCAAAAAATCACCATCGCTTGCGCCAGCGGTGGGCGCATCGATCACATGCTCAGCAGCCTGGCCCTGCTTTTCCATCCAGCCTTGCAGGGGCTGGAGGTGGTCTTTCTTGCCGGGTTCAGCCGTATCAGCGTGGTTAATGGGGAATTGACCCTGCCCACCGCTCCCGCAGACCTCATCTCACTGTTGCCGTGGGGTCGGACGGCATCTGGGGTAAGCACAGTCGGTCTGCGTTATCCCCTCAATGGTGAAACCCTGCTCCCCTACAAGACCCGCGGCCTGAGTAATGTGGCCCTGGGCAATCAGATTAGCGTGAGGCTGCGAGAAGGGCAATTGCTGGTCATCCATACTCACAAAGAAACCCTACGAAAGCAGGAACCTGATGCATAAAAAATTGATCATTCTCTTTTTCGCCTTCTCTCTGCTGGTAGGCGCCTGCCAGGCGACCGCAGAGCCGCCCGCTCCCGCCCCCCAGGGACTGACCGTCATCGTGCACGACAGCTTTTCCGCCTCAGAAGGGGTCATCACAGCCTTTGAAACCGCCAATAACGCCAAATTGACCTTCATTCAGGCCGGAGACACAGGTTCGGCGCTCAACCGGTTGATTCTCACATCGGTCGGCAGCCAGGAGCCGGAGGCGGATGTCTTTTATGGGCTGGATAACACTTTTCTCTCTCGTGGTCTCGAACAAGATCTCTTTGAACCCTATCAGCCGGCAGCACTGGCTGCCGTGCCCGATAAATTCAAGCTCGACCCGACCTTTAAGGTGATCCCTGTAGATTACGGAGACGTCTGCATAAATTACGACAAGGCCTGGTTTGCCGAAAACCAGTTGAGGCTGCCTGCTTCTCTGCAAGATCTGACCAAACCTGAATATCAGGGCTTGCTGGTGGTTCAGAACCCTGCCACCAGTTCACCCGGACTGTCCTTCATGCTGGCAACCATTGCCGAATTTGGCGAAAACGCCTGGCTCGAATGGTGGCAGGCCATGAAAAGCAACCAGGTAACCATCGTTTCGGATTGGGAAACGGCCTACTATTCCAATTTTTCAGGTTCTTCCGGGCAGGGGCCCCAACCCATGGTAGTCTCGTATGCTTCCAGCCCCGCGGCCGAACTGATCTACGCCGAAACTGAACTGGAAGAATCGCCCACCGCCTCGCTGGTCGCGCCGGGTATGTGCTGGCGCCAGGTGGAGTTTGCTGGCATCCTCAAAAATACGCCCAACCGTGCTCTGGCGAAAAAATTTATTGATTTCCTGCTCAGCGAAGAATTCCAGGAAGATATGCCTCTGCAGATGTTTGTCTTCCCCGTGTTGCCTGAAGCAATGCTGCCAGAAGGTTTTTTGCGTGCCAGCCAGATTCCAGAAACGGTCGCCTCGCTCGACCCTGACCTGATCGCCGCCAGGCGCGATGGCTGGGTGAACGACTGGACCAATCTGATGCTCGACTGACTCACCATGAAACGCTCAAGATCGCTGATCTGGCTCTTGTGGTTGCCGCCGCTTGCCTTCCTGTTGTTCTTCTTTTACCAACCCCTGCTGGTAATCTTCAGACAGGTCTTTTCTGAGCGTTTCAACCAGGGCTGGCAGTTTTTCAGCTGGTCTCAAATCACCAGACCGCTGCTTTTTACACTCTGGCAAGCCTTTCTCTCCACCCTTCTGACGCTGCTAATCGGTCTGCCGGCGGCTTATCTGTTTGCCAGGTTCGACTTTCCTGGCCGCAAGGGTTTGCGCGCCCTAAGTTTGTTGCCTTTTATCCTCCCGACTGTCGTCGTTGCCACAGCTTTCAACACCCTGATTGGTCCGCGAGGGTGGCTGAATCTGATTTTGATGCATTTTTTCAATCTCTCCAACCCACCTCTTAACCTGCTCAACAGCCTTGCCGCGATTTTGCTCGCCCACGTTTTCTACAACACCTCGATTGTCATCCGCCTGGTCAGCAACAGTCTTACCCGTCTTAACCCTCATTACGATGAGGCCGCCCGGGTCTTAAATGCCACCCCCTGGCAGGCATTTCGTGAAGTCTCTTTGCCCTTGCTAATGCCCTCCATTCTGGGCGCGAGCCTCCTCGTATTTCTGTTCGATTTCACCAGTTTCGGCGTGGTCTTAATGCTGGGAGGCCCGCAATTTGCCACTCTCGAAGTTGAAATCTACACGCAGGCCTTGAGCCGCTTCAATCTACCCATGGCGGGGCTGCTCTCAATCGTGCAGCTGGCTTTCACACTGGTCATCACCCTGCTGCAAAATCGGGTCAACAACCCCCGCTACGGCAAGGCGGCTCTCAGCAGCGAACGCAAAACCCTGCTGCGTCCGGTTAGTATAAGGCGGAAAGTCTTTGTGATCCTGATGAGCGTCCTGCTGGTGATCTTATTTGTCTCCCCCATTGTAAGCCTGGTTTCCCGTTCGCTGGTAACCTTGGAGGCTGCCCGTGGCGAGCGGGGTGAATTCCAAACTGGCTTCACCACCCGTTACTATACAGAACTCTTCAAAAATCGCACAGACTCGATTTTTTATGCCAACCCTCTTGCAGCAATGCGAAATTCCCTGGTCTATTCTGTTCTCACCATGGTGATTGCCACCAGCCTGGGGCTGCTCACAGCCTACGCCCTCTCCAAATCTGGCCGGCTTACGCGCTGGCTGGAACCACTGGTCATGCTGCCACTGGGTGCCAGCGCGGTCATCCTCGGGCTGGGATTTCTAATCACCTTCAATCACCCACCCTGGACCAGCGGATCGTTCCCCCTCTTGATTCCCATCGCTCACTCCCTGATCGCGCTTCCGTTTGTGGTGCGCACTATTTTGCCGGCTATCCAGGCAATCCCCAATTCGCTGCGCGAGTCCGCCCGCGTGATGGGGGCTAAACCCTGGCAGGTATTGCTCGAAATTGATCTGCCAATCCTGCTGCGCGCCCTGATTGTCAGCCTGGCGTTTGCCTTTACGATCTCGTTAGGCGAGTTCGGCGCTTCCAGTTTTTTGGCCAATGCGCAAACACCCACCTTACCAGTCACAATTTTTCGTTATATTTCCCAACCGGGTGCCCTCAACTACGGTCAGGCACTGGCCATGTCTACTCTGCTGTTGCTCACCAGTGCCTCTGGCAGCCTGTTGATCGAGAAAATCCGCCTTCCGGGCGAGGAGTTATTTTGATGTTGCGTGTTGAAAATATTTACAAGGACTATGATGGTAAGCCCTTGCTCAAAGGAATCTCTTTTGAGGTCAGGCAAGGTGAACTGGTGTGCTTGCTTGGTTCTTCCGGAAGCGGTAAGAGCACCATGCTGCGCGTCATCGCCGGCCTGGAACAGCCAAAATCCGGTCAGGTTTTTTGGAATGATGAGAATTTTACCCACCAGCCCGCCCACGAACGCGGGTTTGGTCTCATGTTTCAGGATTACGCCCTTTTCCCCCACCGCAGCGTGGCAGAAAACGTCGCTTTCGGGCTCAGAATGGCCGGTCGCTCTAAAGATGAGATCGAAAAATTGGTCCGCCAGGCTCTGACCAGCATCCGCATGCAGGATTTCGCCAACAGACCGGTTACCGAACTATCAGGCGGAGAGCAGCAGCGCGTCGCCCTGGCTCGCGCGCTGGCTCCCGAACCACGCCTGCTTATGCTGGATGAACCCCTGGGCGCGCTGGACCACAACCTGCGCACTGATTTGCTCACAGACCTGCGCAGACGGCTGCATGCAAGCCAGAAGCCGGTCATTTATGTTACCCATGACCAGGAGGAAGCGTTCGCGCTCGCCGACCGCCTGCTTTTGCTGCATGATGGCCATATTGTTCAGCAAGGCCCCCCTGAAGAAGTCTTCCGCCGCCCAGCCACTGCCTGGGTTGCCGCTTTCCTGGGGTTGGGTAATCTGATTGCCGGCACAATCACCAGCCCTGCTTCGGCGCAGACCGCTCTGGGGCGATTTAAGCTAAAATCGGATCCTGACCGGCAAGTCGGTTCTGATTGTATATTGCTCCTGCGGCCTGAAGATGGCCTGATGGGAGAACCAGCCGCCAGACAGGCCCAATCGCTGCGCGGTATCGTCCATGACTGTGTTTTTCAAGGGAAATCATTCCGTGTGGGGGTAATGCTCGATCAGACCCATTTACAGGTCCAGTCCCCCCAGGCTGTCGCGATTGGCGAATCGATCACCATCGCCTGGCCTGAAAACACAATCCAGTGCCTGCCTGCCTCCGAGATTGGGCTTGGGCACCCAGGACCGCGTTAAACAGACGGGCTGACTTAAAAAGTCAGCCCGTTTTAACTTACTCTTCGGTCCTCAAAAATCGTTTACAACATCTTCCCGGCAGTACTCAAAAGGTGAGACCATTCAATCATATAATCTCCCCGGGCTACCAGCGTGAATATAACTGCCACGAATACTACCAGACAAATACACAATACCAGCAAAACAATCAACGCGATTATCCAGCCGTTGGACTTCTTCTCAGCGGGCGGCTTGCTGTAACTATAGTCCGGCGTGACTGGCGCAGCAGAAGCGAAGCCCTCCTTTTCAGGAGTAACCTCGGCAAAAGGCTCGCCTTCATCACGAACCGGATCATAGATCGCCGGCTGGGGTTGAGGTGGAATCGGCTCTGAGGTAAACCCCGATTGAGGGGCAAAATCCGATATCGGCAGGGGTTCAAAAAATTCAGGCTCAGGCTCAGGATGAACCGGCGGTTGAGGGGTAACTGGCTCTTCCGCTGGCGCGGGCTCTTCGGGTCGGGGCACGTCATTCCAGCGGTCTGAATCTGGAACATCGGTAAATTCTTGATCACTCATGAGGTTAATTCCTTTCTTCTCTTAAGGTATTTGATTGATCATATCAGAAAAAGGTCCACACAAAGCAATGCTACCACCGATCACTCCCAGGACTGCCAGCAAGGTTAAACAAAGCATAAGGATAGATAAACCAATGCCAACCCAGCCCAGGATTATTCCCGCAGTTGCCAGGCGTTCGCCGCCAATGCTGCCACCGCTTTTGTCGATCTCGTTCTTAGCAACGTAGCCAGTAATAAGCGCCACCACAGCCCCGAAAAACCAAATACCCAAAAAATTGGCAATCCCGCTGATCAGGCTGATAACCGCCCAGCCAGAAGGGCTCGCTTCCGGATTTTCATAACGATTCACTTGATTTTCAGTCATACATTCCTCCTTGAACATCTCTATTTACAATTTTAGCGCGAGCCTTCCTGCGGCGGTCAAAAAACCAGGCTACCCACCAAATCAACAGGAAGACCAGAATAACCATCAATATCGGCAGCACAACCGACAGAATCGAAACAATCGTGGCAACCACGTCTTCTATGGTGCTGACGACAGGTGTACCCAGACCAGCCGTGCTGACCTCTATCACCGGTCTGGCGACCAGCGATTTAGCCGCATGCACAGAGCCCGAGACCAGCAATCCGCAGATCATCGAAAGCACCGGGCTGATCTCGGTTATGGTTCTCGCGCTGGTCGCGAAAAGAATCGCGCCTGCGACAGGTCGGACAAAGGTTTGGACAGCATCGTTTACCTGATCGACCGCCGGCACCTTATCCGCCACGGCCTCAATAGTTCCCAATACGAGCAAAACAGCGATCACCCACCAGCTTTCAAGCGCGCTCCAGGGTTCTGCCAACTCAATAAGGTTGGTAAATTTCGCCAAAAGCGATACCACCAGAAGCGGAATATAGGCGTTCAAACCCGCGGACGCAGACAACCCAAATGCGCCTAAGATACCCCCAATAATTTCTGTCATGAAAACTCCTTCTATCGGGATAAAACACTTCCCAACAACAATAATTATAGCCGCATTCCCAGACGAGCGCCTGAGATAATCACAGGTCTAATGAGCCCCACGTGCCAGTCACAAGCAGCCTTAACGCGCTTGTTAAGATAATCTGAAGCATACTCAGGTTTAAACCGATCAACACCGGCAGGCGCATCTGTAGCCAGGTGAGTTGTTGAGAGGTTCGATTCAGCAGCATAACCCCAACGACAGTGTAAACCGCGCTGAGCAGAAAAATGACACTCAATCCTGATAGTAACATCGCGGGCAATAGGATCACAGGCTGTTTAGAATACACCCCTGTGACCATGGCAGCAGCGATCATGATCAAAACCGGGAACGCATACCATTTCTTGAAGAAAGATTGGTCGATCCACTCGGCCCAGGCTGTTTGATTAAACAAGGGGGTCAAAATCACCCCGATTCCCAGACCCACGCCGGTTCCTGTGATCAGCCGCAGCAGATTGCTGGGTTGGTAACCCAGGTCAAACCCGGGGAAGAAATGTAAGAAAGAATTCAAGCCATCCACACCGAACCAGATAAAAAACAAACCAAGGAAAATCGACACCCAGGCAGGAGGAAAAAGCCGTTTCCGTCCCTGAAATTGCTGATATACAATCGTCAACATTGCCCCCAGGTACATCCCTGTGCAGCGGGCGCATAATGGCGACTGCAGGCCGTGAGCGTGGAAAGAGCGTGCTTCGATCTGGTGGCAGACAGCATATCCCAGCGCGCGCAACTTTTCCCAGGCGCCGGCTGGCGTCATCCACAACCAGAGGGCGAGCAAACCCAAGAAAAAAACCGCAAGTGCAATCACCCAGGGTCTGTCGGTTGTCATTCTCTCCTGGACTGTCAACCCTTGGTCAGAATTAGCGCCCAAGACTATCTCGGATCCTCGTGAAGGTAAAGGTGGGCATCTTTAAGATATTCAATAATTGTCAGATGCTGCGGGCACAATTCCTCACAGGCACCGCATTCCACGCAGGCATCGGCCCGACTTTCTTCAGGGATCTGATTGAAGTACATCTTTCTGCCCCGTTCTTGTTGAAGGTACATAGCCGAATTGTTGTAGATTTCAAATATTTGCGGGATCAAGACCCCACTGGGGCAGGGCAAACAATATTCGCAGTGGGTACAGGCTACAGGCGCCAGCCCCTGCCAGGCGTCCTGAGCTTTTTCGATAACGCGCGTGTCATCTGGTGAAAAACTTCCTGCGCCAGACCGGCTGGCGCTGATCAGGTTTAGTTCAACCTGTTCAAAGGTCGACATACCAGAAAGCACCAGCCCCACTTCCGGCTGATCCCACAGCCACTGCAGCGCCCATTCGGCTGGCATTCGTGGGGTCGCGGCCTGTTCAAAGGCCTTCCTGACCGGATCGGGCGGCACCTCGATTGCCAGTTTCCCGCCCTTGAGCGGTTCCATGATCACCACACCCAGTCCGCGCTCCGCCGCCGCCTTGAGTCCGCGCTCACCGGCCTGGTAATCTACATCCATATAGTTGTATTGTATCTGACAGAAGTCCCAATTGTCATAACCATCCAAAATTGATTTGAAGACCGAGAAATTATCATGGAACGAAAAGCCAAGATGTCTGATTTTTCCATCAGCAAGTTGTTTTTCAGCCCAATCAAACACCCTCAATTCGAGATACGTATTCCAATAAGCCTGGTTGAGCGTGTGGAGCAGGTAAAAATCGATGTGATCTGTTTGCAGTCGTTCCAGCTGCCTTGAAAAATAAAAGTCAAAGTCTTCTTTTTTTTCAATCAGCCAGGAGGGCATCTTCGTAGCCAGGCCAACTTTCTCACGGTAACCGTCCTGCAGGATCCTGCCAAGCAACGGTTCGCTTTCCCCACTGTGGTACGACCAGGCGGTGTCAACGTAATTCAGACCCTGGTCAATGGCGTGGCGAACCATTCGTGTGGCTTCCGCTTCATCAACACGATTATCTTTATCCGAAAGCTGCGGGAAGCGCATGCAGCCAAACCCCAGCGCGGAGGGTCTGAATCCGGTGTTGCCAAAATCTCTGTATTCCATAAAGTTCCTTTGCTTCTTTTGTCTAATTTTACCCTCAAGTTCCGGTTGCCACGCTCTGTCGCTGGATTCTTAATCAAGGTTACATACAAAACATTTAAAAACCGACTAAAATTCAACTATGGAAATAAATCACAGAGACGAAACGCCTGACGACCCCAGCCAGCAGGAGCCGATAGCCGCCGAGCGCGTTCACCCAGCCGCGCCCACCCACCGCCAGGACGAATCCCCGCCCTGGGGCTGGGGCACCAAGCTGATTGTTGGTACCTTAATGATTGTCGGCTTTCTGGCTTTGATCTTCACCTTCGATCAGTATTTCAAGATGCTGTTAACCGCCTTTTTGCTTTCCTTTCTACTCTATCCAGTCAGTAACCTGTTGCGTAAAGTCTCGCACATTCGCTGGCGAGCATCCGTAGCAATTGTCTATGTTCTGGTGGCAGGCTTATTGGTTGGCTTGATTGCCAGGGGCGGTACCAGCCTGGCCACCCAGGTGCAAAATCTGTTTCAGACAGTTATCGATAACGTCGATAACATAACCGACCTGCTGACAAAGTGGTCTGCCCAAACGATCATGATAGGGCCCTTCAGTTTCACCACACCGCGACTCGACTTTGAACTTATCGGACAATGGGTGGCAGATTCACTTCAGCCTATCGCCAGTCAGGCTGGCAACCTCGCCACAACAGTGGTGGGCAAGGTAGGCGGCTTTCTGGCTAGTCTCGGGATCACCTATATGGTCTCCTTTTTCATTACCTCAGAGACAGATGGGGCTAAATTAAAGTTCTTCAACCTTTCCATCCCTGGGTACGAAAAGGATTTCCTGCGTCTGCGTCAGGAGATCGGAAAAATCTTCAACTCCTTCATTCGCGGTGAGTTCACCGTTGTAGGTATTGCCATCATCCTTTATTCGATTTACCTGGGCATCATGGGGCTGCCTTACTTCTTTGTCCTCGCGCTGATTGCAGGCTTTGGGCGCTTTATCCCCTATCTAGGCGCCGCAATTGGTTGGGTTGGCTTCTTTATCGGAGCCCTGCTCCAGGATCCAACCCCGTTTGGAATGACCAATATTCTCTACGCCCTTCTTGTGGTGGGTATTGCCCTGGTGTTCGATTTAATGCTCGACCACGTTCTCACGCCCAAAGTGATGGGCAACTCACTGAAAGTGCATCCCGCAGCCATTCTCATTTCCACGCTTATTGGAGCACAGCTGATGGGCGTTTTGGGCATCATCCTGGCGGCGCCTGCCTTTGCCACTCTGAAATTGATATTGAGATACAGCAGCCGAAAATTGTTTGACCGTGACCCCTGGGCCGGAATGCAGTATTACCAAAAGCCGGCAGAACCGGCGCTATTGAGATGGCTGCGTAAAATTTGGGGGAAGATCGCCTCTTTCCTTGAAAAACCATGGGGTAAGATCAAAGTCTGGTTCGAGAAACAATTCCAGCGCTTCAAAAAGGACCCCAGCCAGGGTAATAACTGATTTCTATACAAGCTTGCTTGCGTTGCGAGCGCACACATGAGATAATCAATTATCACTGAATGGAGGTATAAAATGACAGAAGGCGAACCTATCACCACTACAATTGCAGAAACTGAAAATTATCTGGCCTGGAAGGCTGAAGAACCGGATGGCGAGACCACTTATCACCTGGAACTGAACAACGTCACTCTCCACTTCTTCACCGAAGAGTGGCAGGAGTTCCTTAAGCTAACCGAAATTATCGTCGACGAAGAACTCTAAGCCCACAACAAAAAATTTCATTTTCATTGAGCTTGCTAATCCAGCAAGCTTAATGCGTTTAAGACCTGGTTAGTTTCTCAGTTTCATCCAGTCCAGGCGCCTGTTCAAACGAAACCCCAGTTTAATAAAAGTTGCCTCGGCTCTTCCAGCGGGGTATTCGAGCCTGGTTGTTCGACCGGACCATTCGTTGATGAGAAAGCCGCCCAGCAGGCAATTGAGGCTGGTCGCTTCGCGCTGATCCTGTGGCAGAGCCAGCCACAGATAATCCGACTTTGTCATTCCGCGCTGCCAGCTGAGCACCCCGGTCAGCTCACGCTTCATGCGGACTGCAAAATGGGTTAGATACCCACTTGAATCCCAGTTAAAAGGATTAAGCCAGGCCCAGGGTGAAAACTTACTGAAGTTGACCGGAGCATACCATCTCGTGTCTGAAGGATACGCCATTTCGAGCCAGGTTTTTTGTTTGCCCCAGTCGCCCGGGCGTCGGCTCGATAGCGTCAAACGGGCCTCATCACAGATCTGCAGAGCACGCTTTTTTGTTTCAGCCGGGTCCAACACCCAGTTATTAACGCTACGGACGGTCCGAAAATCCAAACCCTCATAAAGGTTACGGGCCGCCAGGTTATTGCTATCGACCTGCAGCCAGATCTCCGCGGCGCGTTTCTGCTGTGCATACCTTAAGGCATGTTTGGTCATCGCCCTGGCAATCCCCAGGTGTTGGAATTCGGGAATCACCGCCACATTGGCAATCAGGGCGATATGACGGAGCCTGTCGAGAAAAGAAATGATGTTGATGTTACCCACAATGCGGTCACCAACCATCCAGACATACCCAGGCTGTCCATATCCACCGCCAGAAAGCCAACCCGATTGTTGCTGTCGCTGCGCGGCCAAACGCATTTGCTGGATCACACTTACACTTTCGGGGTCATTTTTGAGATTAAAGCTGTCTTCGATCAGCCTGATGACCGCCTCTGCATCCTGGGCAGGTTCATAGGCCTTTAAGCGTCCTGGTGGAGTCGGGATTGCTTGAGTCATACCCACATATTGTAAATCAAAGCCGAAAATAAAAACCAGCTTCTTATGGAAGCTGGTAGTTCGATGTCTTTGTCGGAATCAATGTCAGAAGCTTATTACCTGCGGGCACGGTAAACGATCCGGCCTCGTTCCAGGTCATAAGGCGACATCTCGACCCGAACGGAGTCCCCCAGCAGAATGCGGATATAATATCGCCGCATCCGTCCGGAAAGGTAGGCCATCACTTCATGTCCGTTATCAAGCTTGACCCGGAACTGTGTGCCCGGGAGGGCTTCGATAATGGTACCGTCTACGGTAATTTTCTCTTCTTCTTTAGCCATAACACCTCACTAACCTGGCTACTTTTCGTAGGGCTTCCGGAAAGAACGTCGAACAGCCTTCTTTTCATCCATACGGCGCTGCTCGCTCTTAGAAACGAACCAGCGTTTACGTCGTACAGTACTGAGAACACCGCTCTTCACCACCTTCTTGCGAAAGCGCTTGAGCAGGGAATCCTGCGATTCATTTGGTCTCAAAGTTACACTTGTCATTTGCTATTCACCTCCTCTCCAGGCAACAACCAACGCGTGTATACGCGCAAGTTTGAATTATACACTGTTACTGCACCATAAATCAAGTATTCGTAGGTTGATTTCTGCAATTGTGGTCAGGCACCTGTCCCAGCCTTAATTTCTC
>CAZHXQ010000027.1:0-20854 GCA_964536465.1 uncultured Anaerolineaceae bacterium | reverse complement strand
TCATCCTGTTTCGAAATCAGGAGGATGCTTTCCTCATCCGCAGATGATGCCGTGTCACCTTGGCACCACAGCAGAAAACCCGGTTCATGGAAAATCTTTCTTCTTTGTGATCAAAGTATCAGCGCGTTTGATGATGTCATCCCCAAATCTCTCTCGCAAATCGTCAACGGCTTTGGTGAGGTCTTCACGTTTGTCGTAGTCCTCCCAGAGTGAAAGCTGGCGATGTGGCTTGTCCAGGTTGGTCACGCCCACGCCAAGCAGGCGCACCGGGCGCCCGGCTATCCAGTGCTTAAGAAACAGAGACTGCGCGGTTTCATAAATGTCTTCGTCCAGATTGGTGCATTCCTTCAGGCTAGTCTGGCGGGTGAATGTCGAAAAATCAGCATAACGGATCTTGATTTGAACAACGCTGCCGGCCAGTTCCGCCTTGCGCAGCCGCGCGCCAACTTTTTCGGATAGATGCCTCAGCAGTTTGAGCAAACTAACTTCATTGTCCTGGTCTTCCTGGAAGGTGATTTCATTGCTGAGCGACTTTGGAAGCGCGCTATCCGGATAAACCGGCGTATTGTCCAATCCTTTTGCCCGCCGGCGCATTGACTCGCCGTGTCGGCCAAAATAGGCTTTGATATCAGCGTTGCTGAGTGCTGCCAGCATACCAACGGTCATAATCCCCCTTTGGCGCAGTCGTTCAGCAGTCTTGGGTCCTACACCCCAAAGAGCCTGAACATCCAGTGGTGCCAAAAACTGCTCTTCTTCACCAGGTTCGATCACGGTGATCTTCTGGGGTGAGCGCCCAGATTTGATCTGTTTCTTGCCATAATCATTGGCAATTTTAGCGACGAGGCGGCTGGTGGCGCAACCCAATGAACATGGCAACCCTGTCTCCATTAAAACTCTTTTTTGCAGATCGAGCGCGATCGATCTGATTGGCTGGGGCATGTCACTGACATCCAGAAAGGCCTCATCAACTGAGACTTGCTCAACAATTGGGGTTGTATCCCGCAAGATCTTTATCACTTTTTGGGAATATTCGCTGTAATGCCGAAAGCCGCTACGCACCAGGATCAGGTCCGGACAGCGATCGAGAGCTGCTCTGGTGGGCATTGCAGAACGCACCCCGCTCAGTCTGGCCGCGTAAGATGCTGAGGTGATCACACCTCTGCCGCTGGGGCTTCCGCCAACCGCGAAGGCTTTTCCTTTCAGCGAAGGATCAAGCAGTTCTTCCACTGAACAGAAGAAAGCGTCCAGGTCGAGGTGAATGATTTTCCGTGCCATGGCTAAAATAAGCCGCCTGCTTTAGCAGGCGGCTTGAAATTATACATCCAGGTTGCGGACCTCTTTGGCGTGGGTCTGGATAAAGCGGCGGCGAGGTGGCACCAGCGCGCCCATCAGCATGTCGAAGGTCTGGTCTGCCTCGACTGCGTCCTCAACATCGACTTGCAGCAAGGTGCGGTTCTCTGGATTCATGGTGGTATCCCATAGTTGTTCAGGATTCATCTCACCAAGACCCTTATAGCGCGAGAGACTGATCTTGCCTTTACCGCCCGATTTTGCCACGATACGCTCCATCTCATCGTCGCTGTAGGCGTAAGTATTCTGGTTGCGGTAGCTGATGCGGTAGAGTGGCGGTTGGGCGATATAAAGGTGCCCTTCATCGATAAGCGGTTGCATGTACCGGAAGAAGAGCGTCAACAAAAGTGTGCGAATGTGTGCCCCGTCGACATCAGCGTCGGTCATGATGATGACTTTGCCATAGCGCAGTCCCTTGACATCGAACGAGTCGCCGATGCCAGTGCCCAAGGCAGAAACCAGCGATCTGACCTCGCGGTTACCCAGGATTTTGTCCAGGCGAGCGCGTTCGGTGTTCAGGATTTTACCTTTCAGCGGCAAGATGGCTTGAAAGTGACGGTCACGTCCTTGTTTGGCAGACCCACCTGCGGATTCACCCTCTACGATGAAAAGTTCAGATTTGGCCGGGTCGCGTTCTGAGCAGTCAGCCAGTTTCCCTGGCAAGGTCATGGATTCGAGTGCTGATTTGCGAATGACCAGGTCTCGTGCCTTCTTCGCGGCGTCTCGGGCTCGGGCTGAGGTGAGACACTTCTGAATGATAGTCTTCCCAGCTGAAGGATTTTCATCTAAGAAAGTAGAAATCGTCTCGCCCACCACCTGCTGGACGTAGGTCTGCACGTCGGAATTCATCAGCTTGACTTTGGTCTGGCTTTCGAACTGGGGATCTGGATGTTTGATGCTGATGATGCCAGTCAGGCCTTCGCGCGTGTCCTCACCGCTGAAGTTGGGGTCAGAATCCTTCAAGATGCCAGATTTGCGCCCATAGTCGTTGATACTGCGGGTGATTGCAGCCCTGAGACCGGTCAGGTGCGTGCCGCCGTCACCGGTGTTGATTGTGTTGGCAAAAGTGTAGATCGACTCCGAGTAGGTATCGGTATATTGAACCGCAAATTCAATGCTGACACCAGAGATCTCTTTTTCACCATAGATCATTGGGTGGAGCACCTCACGATTGCGATTGACATAGCGGGCAAATGAGGCGATGCCACCTTCAAAATGAAAGGTCATCTCCTTGCCAGAGCGTTCATCCGCGAGTTTAATGCTGACGCCCCGCGTGACAAAGGCCATTTCGCGGAAGCGTTGAGCAAGCGTTTCGAAGCGATAGCTGACATCATCCTGGAAGATTGTTCGATCATAAAGGAAGGTCGTTGAGGTCCCAGTCTGATCGCCTTTATAGGTTCCAATCGACTTGACAGCGTCTTGTGGAATGCCTTTTTCATAGCGCTGAAAATAAATCTTGTTTTCGCGGTGAATGGTAACTTCCATCCATTCTGAGAGAGCATTCACTGCTGATACACCGACGCCGTGCAGACCGCCAGAGACCTTGTAACTACCTCCACCAAATTTGCCGCCAGCATGCAGAACGGTCATGACAACCTGCAGCGCAGAGATTTTCTTCTCCGGATGAATACCAACCGGGATGCCGCGTCCATTATCTTTGACAGTAACGCTCTCGTCGGGGTGGATGGTCACCGATATCTCGGTCGCGCTGCCTGCCAGTGCTTCGTCAATGGAGTTGTCCACGACTTCATAAATCAGGTGGTGCAGCGCCTTGTTGTCAGTGCCGCCCACGTACATGCCAGGTCTGCGGCGCACAGCCTCGAGACCTTCAAGGATTTGGATCGCTTCTTCGTTGTATGTAACTGTGTTTTTGTTGCTCAATGTAATTCTCCGCTCAAGCTTTTAACTGATCAGGACCAGCAGTCTCTGCAGTTAAGGATTCTCGCACGCAAGCGCGCGCGTCGATGTAAAAGTGAAAACTGGCGATAAAAAAGATCGTGGTGACCAGCCCGTGACCTAGAATTGAGATAATCAGCATCCAGGAGTCATCGGCAGGGATATGCCAGAGGAAATTCGCCGCGTAAGTTGTAAAAATGGCCATAAAAATAAAGAGGGAGGTCTTGCCATTGGTGGGTCTTACCACTCCTATGCTCTCCCGCGCTGCTTTGCCAAACTTGTTTCCATACAAGATAATGTCATGTGCTGTAAAAAATACGGGAATCGTGGTTGAAATCACGATCAGGCTGAGGAAGAAGTAGCCAACCGATCCCAAAATCGGGAGAGCGGCACTGAAAACCGAGATCAACAGCAGTGCCGGGGTCAACACAAATATACCGGCCAACACCAGTACGAAGGTCAATACGAAAAGTGACCACAGCTGTCGGAGAAATTGGCTTGAAACTGCATCTGAACTTTTTTTCTGGACAGCCATGCGTATTGCGGTAAGAAAAAGGGCGCCCAATACTATCCCAATCAGAGAGAAAACCAGGATGTAGAGGAAAGCAGCGCCGGCGGACCCCACCTGTGTTGAAGAGGCCGCTCCCAGAGGGTTGAGCGCCAGAGGACGGAATGCCAGCAGGCTGGGAATACCCACCGGATAGCTGCGCAGAAAGGCAGTCAGGCTGAAATGCTTAAAGGTCGTGATGGTAGCTGTGCTTAATTCCTGCCAGGAGTTAAGCATATCTGCCGTGGTTTCCGGCGGCAGCACAACTGCTTGAATCATCTCTTCAACTTGAGCAGTGACGAGCAAGCGCCTGCCAAAAAGGAAGTAAATATCGAGTAAAATTGGGAACAGCAAAAGATAGGCATGTGTCGACAGAGTATCGAAACCTGCCTTGATTGCAGTGAATACTTTTGGCTGTTTTTTAGCCGGAACAGCAAATCTCATAACCTTAAAATTATACCATTCAACCCGTTATTTTGCATCTTTTAGGTGGAGCGGACATAAGCGCTCATCGAGGAAAATCGGGATTTTTTCTTTTCAATATTCATACCCGGGCGTCTTTACGGGATATCACTTTGCGCTTCAGCGGTACAACCACCTCATGATAAAATTTTGGCATGACGCATCAAAGGCAGTCCAGCCTCTACCTTAACCGCTTCAGTATCTTACTGGCTTTTTTAGCCTTCGGATTTGCGCTGGTTTACCTTTTGCCGGTTGATCTTAGTTATGCTACAAGCAATATCCTTGGCTTCCGCATCCAACTGAATTATTACAGTTTTATCCCCTTATTGCTGGCGCTATTATCGGCAGTTGGCGCTGTCTGGGTTTTCTCAACTCATCCAATCTGGCACCAGGAGAAACCGAGCCTGCTGCGTCTGCTGCCTCATCTGATGCTGCCATTTATATCATCGATGATCCTCACGATCGTGCTGAGGCAATCGGCCAGAAGTTTGACCTGGTGGGTGGTCTATCTGACCGGTTATGTCATTGTGGCCTTACTGCTGAGGGCAGAATACGTGTTGATTGAGGAAGCCGAAATAAACTCACCGGGTTACTCGATATTGGTCACCAGCTTTTCTTTTGGGCTATTTCTCTTATTCACGATATCTTTAAAAAACAGCGACATCCGTATGATCGCCCAATTTTTGCTGCTTTTTCTTTCATCGATGTTCGTTTCTTACCGATTGCTGGGCCTGCGAGGAAGCTCGCCAGACAATTTCCTGAACGCTATGCTGGCATCCTGGCTGGTTACCCAATTGGCTGTTGGGCTGCATTACATTTTTATTCGTCCGATCCAATACGGGTTGCTGTTGACGGGATTACTTTATAGTCTTTCAAGTTTGTTTAATCAGTTGAAAGCGGAAAAACGCTGGTATCAATACCTGGAACCGCTGGTCATGGCTGGTGTGACAATTGTGTTGATTGTAGTCAGCTCAATTGTCTGAGGATTCCTTCTTTTTTTTCAATTCTGATAGGTAGAGCCACTGCAGATTGCGGATGTGAAGGTCCTGGGCAAGACCCCCCATGCTGATGCGCGGCTTGCCGCTGTCTTCCACCAACTGGGAGCGCAGAAAATCCAGCGGATTACGCCGTCGAAAAGCTGTTCTGACAAGTTTGCGCACCGATTTCAGGTAGTCCAGATGACTGTTGGTGACCTCCTCGATTTCACCTCGCAAAACCACATCGCCGTGACCCTGAATGATATTTTCCAGTCCCATTTGCCCAATCTCCGTGATTGTTTCAGTCAGGACATCGATATCGCCCCCAACAAAATAAGGGATGGGCATAAAGGCGTCACCGCTAAAGAGGATGCGGTCATCCTCGAGAAAAGCGGACACGCTGTCATCCGAATGGCCTGGAGTGGGGAATACCTTGAGATGTTTTTTTCCGATTCGGAGGAAGAGGGAACCCTGCGCGATGGTAATTTGGGGTTCCTGGATGCAGAGACTGCGGAAGAGAGGATTGTTCTTGCCGGCTTCTGCCAGGGCGCTCTGACTGCGATTGAGCATCAATTCACGGCACAACTCATGACCGATGACCGTCGCCTCCGGAAAGTTGCAGTTTCCCCAACTGTGATCGGCATGATGGTGAGTATTGATCAGATACCGAACCGGCACCATCAACTCTTCTTCAATAAAATATTTAATTTCAGGGGTTTCTTCTGGCATCAAGGTATCAATCAGCACTGCCCATTGCGGACCAATGATCACGCCAGCCGTTACTTGCGCGTAGACTTCACTTTGAAACCAATATACGTTATCGGATACTCGCTCTTTCTGCATTCCCAGTCACCTCTTGACAGATGGCAAGTAGAATAGCATAAGTGGCTATAAAAGTCAAAAAATTAGCTCTTTTTCCTCGTTATGTATAGATAAGCAAGCAACAGACCGCCCACGATGCCCGCTCCTAAAAACAGATAAGGATAGCCCCCCCCTGAAGGTGGCTTGCCGTCCTTGTCTAGGATGGTGCCGGGATTCTTAGTTGGGCGTTTTGTTTGGGTTGATTGCAGATTGGTTGGTTTTTGGAATGGTTCGAGAGTCGGAGTAGCGGTAACCTGGTTTTCCTCCGTTGGTTCAGGAGTGGTGGTTGGATAATTGTGCGTCGGGCTGCGATAAGTATTAGGCGCTGTCGCAAAAAGGGTTGGTGTTCTGGTGGGGATGCGTGTGCTGGTAGGCCTCGAGGTCGAACTTGGACGTGGAGTTGGGCTGGCGGAAGAAGGGTCACTTACCATACGCACAGGTCCAACGGTTTGCTGAACTGATTCATCATTCCTGATGACTTCCAACTTGTAATAGTAAGTGGTAGAGGGGGTAATGGCATTATCTTCGATAATGTAGATGTGACCAGCAAGCGGCCCTCCCAGGGCCGGGATCTTCCCGCCAAGCTGACTCCACGGACCAGCCTGGGAGGTTGCTTTGAAAATTTTGAAGCCCGAGGTGTTGGTCTCGCTGATTGTTTCCCAGTCAACCTTTACCTTGCTGGTTTGTATCTCTACAGGTCGCAAATAGTTAATTGCGCTGATTTCAAATCCGACTACGAAAGGGGTGAAGGACAGGTCATTATTCAAGTTTGGGCGACCGTCGTTATCCAGCACAACCTCAAGGTACTTGCCTGGCTGGCTACAGCGCACTTCCTGACCGCTGAAGATGTTGCCCGTGGCTCCTTGTGGGCTGTCACCGGCGTTATCCCAACCAGCGGTTACACCGGTCTTGGGATCCAACCACATCAAGGGGAAAGCCTCCATTGACCCGGAACCGCAGAGCGAAAGCGATTGGATGGCCTGTTCGCAGGCGCTGTTCCCCCTATAG
This sequence comes from uncultured Anaerolineaceae bacterium, assembly GCA_964536465.1. GTDB lineage: Bacteria > Chloroflexota > Anaerolineae > Anaerolineales > Anaerolineaceae > Mesolinea. The sequence continues at coordinate 13,753 of CAZHXQ010000027.1, read as the reverse complement.
GAAAAGCGCAGAGTCATCGACTGCGGTTGGTTTTCTTGAGTGCTAAAAATGTCAAAATAATTACCGCAGGCTGTTAAATCTTCCAGCGCCAGGCCCGGAAAAGGTCTGACACTGCCGTGATTGGTTACGTAAATTTTTGCAGCCCCACTGCTTTTAGCTGAAAATCCATAAAAGTCGACAGCAGGGTAAGAGGAATTGAGTTCGAACAAGGCTGCCTGGACGCCGTTCTGAGCACTGACAATCGGCGCACCAAGCGCGCGTAAGTTATCTGCCCCGCAGCCCTGAGCGGTTTGGGAAGCCAGTACGCCAGACCCCCAATAATTGTGATTTACCTCGTTATTATTTTGACAGATTACCTGAGGCTGGTTTCTATTATCATAAATGTTGTTGGCTGTCAGCTGCAGGCGAGAGGTAACCTCTGTATTTTCGCTGAGAAGCGCATAGCCATCGTTGTGTTTAATTTCACTAAAGCGAACCAGCAGGTTGCCCAAACTGTTTTTGTGAATAATCGCGTTTCGGCCGTATTCGAAAGTTGTATTTTCGATCAGCACCGAATGCTGACTTTGAACGACAACCAGATCGCGGGATGGGGATGTGCAGCTGCCATCAGTAATATGAAGATTTTTTAAGGTTACTTCGGATTTGATCAGAAGCATTGGTTGGGAGCAATCGCCGCTGGAAGTGCTCAACCAGCCGTCGTTCTCTCCGATCAGTTTTACCGGGAAATCGATAGTTACCTGACTACTTTTGATCTGGTAAGGGGAAAGAATATGAATCCGCGCCCCGCCGAGATTATTATTACGAGCAAAGGTTAGCGCTTTATTTAAACCAATTGCTTGAGGAGTGTCTGAGTCGTCATTGTAAAAACATTGAGGTTTGCCGCTGCAGCCACTTTCGGTGTTTGCCACGAATATATCCAGAGAAAAATTTTGCGCACTGGAGTTCACAGATAGCCATGAAAGACCTATCAAGACCATGACGACCGCAAATATTGGCAGAAATCCTTTCCCAGTTTTCATTATTTTAGATTATAACCTCGATGAAGGAGGGGAGGATGTGTTAAAATCACCTTTATGGAAAATGTCCGCTGGTCTGTTAGAAAGAGTTCATTTTTTATCTTCGCGAGTCTGTTGACTTATGCGCTTGGCGCGTTTTTAGCCGGCTTCGAATCCAGTCGAATCAATGGATCAAGCCTCTTGATCGGCATTCTTTTCTTCCTGACGGTTCTGGCATTGCGGCAGTTATTCAACTATCTGACCAGTTCAAAAATCAACCCTTACAGCCGAGTCAGTTTCGAGCGCGGCAATCGCAAGGGGCAGTTGTTCATCGTCACGATGGTTCTGTTTATGCTTTATCTTTTCCTGGTCTACGCTCTGTTGCGGCTGAATAAACTGATCGGCGTGAACCTGATTTACATCGTTTTTATCACCTTATTGATGCTCATGACCATTACGCGGACCGGAAAAATGGCTTTCCAAACTTACAGTGTAATTATCGAGGGCTTGATTGTTTCTCCCCTGATGCTTTTGTTTGGCAGTGGGTTACAGGATCTGAACCCAAGGGGTGGCCACCTCTTCCTGACTTTGGCGTTTTTTTTCCTTTACATTGCCACTCGGACATCCCTTTTTTTTGAGGACTACGGCAAGGAGCAGAAAACCCCTGACAGATCGCTTTTGGATCTGATCGGTTGGGAGAGCGGCATCAGACTGCAAAATATCTCCCTGGTCGCGGCTTACTTGATTTTCTTTTACTATTTTTTTCGAAATGGCTCGCTGGGTATGAATGCGCCGGTGCTCTTTACAGCCATCTTTGGCGTTTTCAGCATGTATCTGTTGAACCGCATGGCCCGGGGGATGAAACCTCATTGGCAGATCATCAAGGCTACCGCCTTCCTGCATTTCTTCGCGGTTTGCTATTTGCTCGTTTTCCCACTAATCTAAGGAGATATCATGTTAAAACAAGGCGATTTCGCACCAGATTTTGAACTAAAAGATCAAAACGGCGATCTGCACAAATTGTCAGATTATCGGGGTAAAAAGGTCGTGCTCTATTTTTACCCCAAGGATGACACACCAGGATGCACCAAAGAAGCCTGCAGTTTTAGAGATACTTTCGGAGATTTTCGCAAGCATGGGATGGTAATTCTGGGTGTCAGCAAGGACAGCGAAAAATCCCATGCCCGTTTCCAGGAAAAGTATTCTCTTCCTTTTTCATTGCTGTCTGATACTGACACATTGGTCAGTAAGGCCTACGGGGCCTGGGGAGAGAAAAAATTCAAGGGAAAAGAAATAGTTGGAATGAACCGGATCACCTATGTGATCGATGAGGACGGCCGGGTTTTGAAAGCTTATGAAAAGGTTAAACCTCAGGACCACGCCCAGGAAATATTAAACGACATTTTTTAATCCGCCAGGCACCAACAGCGTTCTATTGAACGCTCAAGACAACTTTGGCCTCTTGCCACAGATTTTCCAGGTCGTAAAACTCCCGCAGATCTGGTGAGAAAAGGTGAACGACGACATAGCCGTAATCAAGAATAACCCAGCCAGTCTGGCCGCTTCCTTCGATTACCGGGGAATAACCGTGCTCCTTTTTGATTTGCTCTTTGACAACCTCAGCCAAGCTATCCAGAAGGCGCTCATTATTTCCATTTGCGATAACAAAGTAGTCTGTAAAATCTGACAGACCCTTCAAATCCATTAATAAAATGTTTTCGGCGAATTTATCTTCGAGAATATTTACAACTTCACGGGCTAATAGTATTGGTTCCAGTAGGTCACCTCGTTTCTTTTGGCTATTTTACCCTAAGTTAAAAGATTGCACTTTTTTGTATACAGGACCGGTTGGCGTCAGTGTGCTTTCAAACAACTCAAAGCCGGTGAGATATGTCTCTCCAAAAAAGATCTCATTGTAGGCGGAGAGGGTCTGAATAATGAGGGCTGACTCTTGCCTGGTCAGCCTGTCTGAGCCTCGGGCGAGGGTGAGGTGAGGGGAATAGCGCTGTTTCTGATCAGGTTGCAAGAAACCTGTGCAGTGGTTGACGGTGTCAAACAATTGCTCAAGTTGGACGTTGCCTCGGGTTCCAGCCCAAATTGTGCGGAGCGCGCCTCTTGAACTGAAATGACCGACGCCCTCAAAGACCACGCTAAAGCTGGGGCGGGTTTCTGCAGCTGAATTAAGCAGTGAAACCAATTTTGGGATTTGCCTCACGTCGGTGTCACCCAGAAACCTGAGGGTAATATGAAACAGGCTTGGGTCTACCCATCGTATTCCCTTGAAAGGCAGTAGTCTTTGCAGCTCTTTTTGGAGAGAATGAATTGAATCAATTAAATTTCGGTCAGGCTCAATCGCGATAAATAGTCTCTTGATCATGGCGTGTCCAAAGTTTACCAAATTAATAAAAACTCCAGTTTTATTTTATGGTATATTTTAGATACCTGCTGTGTTTGTGATGCGGCAATACAGTTTTGTACCAACACCTAAAAAAATGGTTTGAGCTCACACCAGGTGACGTGATAGACGTAAGTCAAGACCGATCCTGGAGGTAAAACCAACCCCTGCATCTGCAGGTTCAAAACCATTTCGCACACGGCACAGCGGGGACTTCATTATAATATTAGAGATATGTCATTGAAGAAACAACTTCTTTTAACGATTCTCTTTTTGGTGCTCACAACTTCAGGTTGTTCTGCCTTCAATAAGGGAAAAATCAGCCAGGATCTCCTGCCCGGGAAAGAATCCGGGCAGATTTTATTTGAGGACGACTTCAGCAATCATTCCAGTGGGTGGGAAGTGGTCAATAACGCCTACGAATTAAAGGGCTATTCGACCGGTGGTTATATGATTTCGATCAACCAACCCGGCTCGAGGGCAATTTCCACCACAAATCTGAGCTACACCAATACCGAAACCAGCGTTGAAACCCAGAAGATCACCGGCGTGCGTGATACCCAGTTTGGACTTGTTTGTAGATACCAGGACAAGTTTAATTTTTACTCCTTTGTAATCAGCGCTGATGGTTACGCCGGCATTGTACGGATAGTAGACGGCGTCAAGGAACTGATCGGCTCAGAACAATTCCTCCGGGTGGAAGCCCTCAACTCAGACGATGGACAAAACCGAATGATCGCCATTTGTTTTGACGACAACCTGGCTTTGGAAGTCAACGGTGAGAGCATACTTGAAGTTAAAGATGACACCTTCAGTAATGGCGACATTGGCTTATTTGTGGAAACTTTTGAGGTCGCTTCTGCTGCGGTCGTGTTCAACGATTTCATAATAAAAAAACCCTGATGAAGATCTTTCTCGATATGGTTGGCTGCCGTTTAAACCAGGCGGAGATTGACGCCATGGCAGTCGACCTGGTAATACGCGGGGCCAAAATTGTGTCTGACCCTCAGTCCGCAGATACGATCATTGTCAATACCTGTTGTGTGACAGCGAAAGCCTCAGCTGACTCCCGAAAAATGCTTCGTCATTACAAGAACAAGTATTCCGCAAAAGTGGTCAGCACCGGCTGTTGGGTGAGCGTAGCCCGGCCGGAAGCGGAAGAAATCAGCGATCTGGCTTACTTAAACGACCAAAAGGAATTGATACCCGAATACCTGATCAAAAGTCCACCAGACTCATTTTTAGAGCCGAATCAAAAGCCCAGTCTCGGACGCCGGCAGCGGACCCGGGGGTTTGTGAAAGTACAGGATGGCTGCGATAACGCCTGCAGTTATTGTCTTACTACCATTGCCCGAGGTGATTCGTTCAGCACGACCACGGAAGACGTATTAGGTCGGATCGCTCTGCTGGAGAAAATGGGTAGCAAAGAAGTGGTCTTGACCGGAGTGCAGTTAGGGTCATGGGGGAAAGACCTTGATCCAAACCAGAGGCTGCACAACCTGCTCAGATCGATCCTGGAAAACAGCACTGTTCCAAGAATCAGGCTTTCTTCGCTTGAACCCTGGGATATCGACCTGGAATTGGTCGAACTTCTCAATCATCCGAGAGTTATGCCTCATCTGCATATCCCGCTGCAGAGCGGCTCGGAAAGCATACTCCGGGCGATGCGCCGACCGTTGAGGCTGGCGCGGTTCAGCCAGATACTTGCGATGATCCGTCAGGTCAGCCCTCAGACGGCCATCAGTACCGACATTATCACAGGCTTTCCAGGCGAAACAGAACCGCTTTTTGAGGAATCCCTTGACTATATCCGCAGTTGTGATTTTAGTGGGGGGCACGTTTTTTCATTTTCGCCGATGCCTGGAACAGCAGCCTCTGAATTGCCCGACCAGGTTCAGACCGCCACAGTAAAAGCCAGGACAAAACGCCTGCTTGCCTATTTCGCTTCCCAACAAGCAGCATATAAGCTAAAAAAAGTAGGGCAGCGGGAGCCCGTTTTATTTGAACGCAAGAAAACGACGCCATTAGGCAGCTACTATACTGGCTTTAGCGAAGATTATCAGAGGGTCATCTGTTTTAGCGCTGAAGCATTGGTCAACCAAATCAAAGGCGTCAAAATCATAGAGATGAGCGAAAAAGGAGATTTGGTTGGTCGAGTGGAGACCACGCAAACTGAGTGTAGTTCGTCTTGACTGAAAGGGTAAATAAGGTAGAATTGAAGGGTTATGGATTTGAAAAATAATCCTGGTCTAGTCACGCCTGCGACAAATAACCGGGATTGTCTGAAAGGATAAAGAAAATGTCAACAAAGAGGACCTATCAACCCAAGAGAAGAAGACGCTTACGCGTTCATGGATTTAGAGCCAGAATGAAAACAGCTGATGGACAGAAGGTGTTGAAGCGCAGACGTTTGCGCGGCCGTCAGGAATTAGCCAAGAAAGCGAACAACCACGTAAAGCGCGTTCGCTGGTAGACACAGATGAGATTGCAGCGGGTATGTCCAGCAACTCAGATCTGGCGATACTGCGTGGCTCACAGGAAATAAGCGCTGTCCGCAAGGAGGGCAAATCGTTTTCTAACCAATACATCGTGCTGGTCGTAAGACCAAACGACTTGGGAATGAGCAGGTACGCGGTCATCGCCACCCGAAGTGTTGGAGGCGCGGTTGAACGTAATCGCTGCAAACGTCGGATACGGTCAAGAGTGGCTAAAATTGCACCAGCAATCATCAAGGGCAATGATTTTTTGATCATTGCCCGCGTTGGTTTGCTCGCTGCTACCCCCACAGCGGTGGATGAAGCGGTTGAGCAAATTTTCTCCCGAGCAGGGTTACTGAGCGCAAATGAGTGAACAGGCAGCAAACCAGGAGGGGCGCTACACAGACCCTTTATTGGAGGATCTGCCTGGCACACTGGAGAATTTTCCAAGGCGGCTGTTGCTTTTGCTCATTAAGCTCTATCAAAAGACCTTCTCGAAAACTTTGCCGCCCAATACCTGCCGGTTTTATCCGACTTGCTCCCATTACAGCTACCAGGCCATTTACAAGTATGGTGTTTTTAAGGGTGGGTGGCTGGCAATAAAACGAATCGTAAGATGTAACCCCTTCAATGAAGGTGGAATAGACCCAGTTCCTTGATCGGAGTAGTATGAACAAAAAGGTTATAAGAATAGCAGTTCTGCTGATTTTAGCAGGTGCGGTGCTGACAGGATGCGCAGCGGGAGTCCGGGCAGAAAGCACACCAGGAGTGACAGTAACAGATGATTATGTCTATGTGGCATACATGAACAGCCTCTATCAGTTAGACCGCTTAAACGGAAGCCAGGTATCCATTTTTCCTGATAAGGCCAGCGCGAATCTGGCAATGTACGCCCCTCCGGTTGCGGATAATGGTTATGTTTACTTCGGCGATCTGGCGAATGAATTTCATAAGGTGACTACCGGAAATCTTACCCAGAGTGTGTGGACCTTCGATCAGGCCAGAGGATGGTTCCAGGCCAAACCGGCGCTTGCTGGCGACCTGGTGATCGCGCCCTGTACCGACCGTAATGTCTACGCCATTGGGACTGACAGTGGCACTCAGGCCTGGGTTTATGAAGGTGACTATGCCTTTATTGCTGAACCCGTCGTGGTAGCTGACAAAATCATTATCAGCGCGCAGGATAGCCACGTTCTGGTGTTGGACCGGACTAGCGGACAAGAACTGTACCGCATAGAGATGACCGGAGCGGTTTTATCTGCCCCGTTGTACGATGCTGAGGCTGGCTCGGTATTTGTTGGAAGCCTTGGCCGTGAGATGATATCCTTCGACCTGGAAACAGGCAAATTAAACTGGGTTTATGGCGAGGGTAAAGACCTTTCGACCGTTTGGGCTACCCCAATACTGCTGGAAGACCAGTTGATTTTCACGGACACAAACGGAAAAATCATTGCCCTGAATCCGACCACGGGGGAAGAACTATGGCAGAATCATGCGGGGGGAAGAGTAATCGCCGGGGCGACACTGGTTGAGGGCGAAGGATTCCTGGTAGCACGTGAAGATGGCACAATGACTTTCTATGCGTTGGCACAGGGGGGCGACTGGACCGTTACCGTTCCAGGCAACATTTATTCAAAACCGATTGTCGAGGGGAATCAGATTTCTGTGCCTGTGGTAAAGGCTGATGCCTTGGTTTACACGTACAGTACAAGCGGCGTACCTGGCTGGTCATTCAGTCCGGCGAAATAGGAGAATCACTATGTGGGATACCATAATTGTTCAGCCCTTCACGAACTTATTACTTCTGATTACCATGTTGGTAAAGAATTTTGGCATTGCCATTATTCTTTTTACCATCCTGATCAAATTAATCACTTACCCTTTGACTGCCAAGCAATTGAAATCTTCTATGGCGATGCAGGACCTTCAAAATGATCCTCAGTACAAGAAGACGATGGCGAAATACAAAGACAATAAAGAAAAGGCAGCCGAAGCTCAGATGCGGATATACAAGGAAAAAGGTGTCAGCCCATTTGGCTCTTGTCTGCCGACGCTTATTCAATTTCCTATTATTCTGGGCCTTTACCAAGCGATTATGCGGGTCATGGCTTCTACCCCCCTGGAGCTGGTCAAACTGGAAAGGCTCGTTTATCCCTTCCTGGACGTGAACAAGATCCTGCCCATCCAAAACCGCTTTCTGTGGATGGACCTAGGTCAGCCTGACAGGCTGCTGATTGGCACCATCGGCATTCCGATTCTTGCCATCCTGGTGGTCATTACAACCTTTATCCAATCAAAGATCATGCAGCCACCTACCCAGGGTGGCCCAAACGACCAGGGTGCGGCGATGAACAGCAGCATGACCATGATGATGCCGCTGATGATGGGCTGGATGGCTTACCAATTTTCTGCCGGTTTAGCGCTTTACTTCCTGGCCAGCAATGCCACAACCATTTTTCAATACGCGGCCATGGGGCGCGCTGACTGGTCCAAAATTCTCCCTTGGGTTCAACCAAAGGAAACTGAACAGGTTACGACCGTGATTGACATAGAAGATGATGATGACGAAGAGGAAGAGCAAGAGGTCGTCAAGACTGTCAAGCCTTCAGCCAGAGCGGCTGCTAAAAAGAAGAGACCCAAAAGGAAGAAGTGAATGAGGGAAAAATGATCAATAGAATGACACTCGAAATCATTGCTCCAACTGTTGAAGAAGCCATTGAAAAAGGCCTCGATCAACTGGGTTTGGAACAGGATGATGTGGACGTGGAAGTTCTGGACGAAGGCAAACGAAATATTTTCCGCTTTGCCGCACGGCAGGCACGCATTAAATTGACGGTTAAACCCGCGCAAGTTAAAGTTGAGGAAGTTATCATAGACGACCTGGACGATGACGAAGTCGAATTCGAGCTCGACGATGTAAGCGAAGCCGAGGATGAAGACCTGAGTGATTACGAGCCTGAGGATGAAGATCTGGATTCCGATGATGTGAAAGGTCAGATTAAATCGACCGTCAATAAATTGCTTAAACTGATGAAAACTCACGCTGTCACGACTGTCGACTTAAAGTCATCAGAAGATGATGAGCGCAAATTTTACAGAGTCGAAATTGAGGGGGATGACCTCAGCTTCCTGATTGGGCGCCGCGCTGAAACGCTGAACGCGATCCAATATTTGATCAGTCTTATAGTTAGCCATGAGTTCGGTCGCTGGATCCCGATTCAGGTGGATATTCAAAACTACCGCGCCAGGCGTGAGAAAGAACTCCAGAAGTTAGCCAGAAGGATTGCTGACCAGGTGGTCTCCACTGGTAGAAAACAGACCCTCGAGCCCATGCCGGCCAATGAGCGCAGAATTATCCATATCGAACTGCGCAGGCGCAATGATGTCTATACCGAATCTATCGGTGAAGATCCGTATCGTAAGGTGTACGTCTATCCTGCCGAATAATTGAACCTACTTGCCATGCGAACTGTCGATATCATCATCAAAAAACGAGATAAAGAAGAACTCTCCAAAGCAGAGATAGATTTTCTCATCCAGAATTTTACCTCTGGAGAGACGCCTGACTATCAGATGGCTGCCTGGGCTATGGCAGTGCTGCTCAATGGAATGAGCCATCAGGAAATCACAGATTTGACCATGGCAATGGCTGCCTCTGGCGATCAGCTGGATTTGAGTGAATTCGGCGGTCAGGTGGTGGACAAGCATTCTACAGGCGGTGTCGGCGACAAAACCACGCTGGTGGTGGCGCCGGTTGTGGCTGCCTGCGGCCTGCCTGTTGGAAAAATGTCTGGCAGGGGGCTTGGTTTCAGCGGCGGAACCATCGACAAGCTCGAATCGATCCCAGGGTTCCGGTCGGATCTGACCACAGAAGAATTTATAAACCAGCTTCGGGAACATGGTATTGTTTTGACTGGTCAGAGCGTTGATCTGGCTCCCGCCGACGGCAAGCTATACGCCTTGAGGGATGTTACCGGAACGGTTCAATCCATTCCGTTGATCGCTTCTTCGGTAATGAGCAAAAAAATTGCCTCTGGCGCTGATGCTATTGCCCTGGATGTCAAAGTCGGACGGGGAGCCTTCATGAAAGACCTTGACCAGGCCAGAGAACTGGCTGAGGTCATGGTTGCTATTGGGAAATTGAGCGGACGCCGCGTAATTGCTGTGCTTTCTCAGATGGATCAGCCGCTCGGTGAGGCGGTTGGCAATGCCTTAGAGTTAAAAGAGGCTATCGCTATGCTCAAGGGTACTGGCCCAGCAGATTTCCATGAGCATTGCATTGACCTTTCGGCTTATATGTTGATCTTGGGCGGGAAAGTTGTTGATCTTGAATCAGGACGAAAACTGGCTCAGCAGGCGATTGATGATGGCAGTGCCTTGGGAAAATTCAAGGAATTAATTGAAATTCAAGGTGGTGACATCAGCATGATCGACCATCCGGAAAAATTGCCGCTGGCGAAGTTCGTCATTCCAATCGTGTCAGAATCAGGCGGTTGGGTTAAGGTTGTGGACGCCAAGGAAGTTGGCGAGAGTTCGGTTATGATCGGCGCAGGCCGTGCCAGGAAGGGCGACCAAATCGACCCGGCCGTTGGAATCATGGTTCGGGTAAAGGTGGGCGACAAAGTTAAGCCCGGGCAAACGCTCTTCGACGTGCACGTCAATGACCGCAAATCGTTTGATACTGTCTTTCAAAAATTGAAAGCGTCAGTTGAGCTCTCTGATGAACCGGTTGAACCGCCGCCTTGTTTTTGGGACGTGCTAGGACTCAATTAAATTAAACCCGGTTTACCGGGTTTTTTCTTGGAAATTTAAGGACTACTATGGAAAAAGAACGTAAAGACATTCGAAATATCGGCATCATCGCGCATGTTGATCACGGGAAAACAACCCTGATTGACTCCATGCTCAAACAGGCCCAGGTATTCAGGCTGAACCAAAAAGTCGTTGACCGTGTAATGGACTCAAGCGATCTCGAACGAGAACGGGGAATCACGATTCTGGCAAAAAACGCCTCAATCAGTCTGCCAGACCCCAAAAGCGGCCAATTGGTCAAACTAAATATCGTGGACACCCCCGGACATGCCGATTTTGGGGGCGAAGTTGAACGCATCATGAACATGGTCGACGGCGTCTTACTCCTGGTCGACGCGGCTGAAGGGCCAAAGCCACAGACACGATTTGTGCTCAAACAGGCGGTCGCGAAGAACCTGAAAACGATCGTGGTGATCAATAAACTTGACCGGAAAGACATCGACATCGAGCAGACTGTCAACGCGACCTTCGATTTGTTTGTTGAATTGGGAGCGAACAATGAAATCCTGGACTTCCCTATCATCTATGCCGAAGGACTTTTGGGCAGAGCTGGCAGGCAGCCTGAACTGGAAGAAAATCTCTTGCCTTTGTTTGAAACGATATTGAACGAAATCCCGGGCCCCACTGTTGACCCCGATAACGAATTTCAAATGTTGGTGACCAACCTTGGTTACGATGAATACAGCGGTGTGACCGCAACCGGTCGTATTTATGCCGGAACCATTCATACCGGTGACCCCATGCTTCGATTAATGCCAAATGGCGAGCAAGAAAAACTGCAAGCGAAATACATTTTTGCCTATCAGGGACTGGAGATGAAATCAATTGATAAGGCTGAAGCCGGAGATATCATCACCATTGCCGGGTTGAAAGACATCCAGATTGGAGATACGCTCAGTTCCCCCAATAATCCGGTCGCGCTGCCAAGAATTGAAGTGCAACCACCGACAGTTAAGATGACCTTTGGCGTGAACACCTCACCATTGACGGGCAGGGAGGGAAAGTGGAGCACCTCCCGTAAAATCCTGGAGCGGTTGAATGAGGAGGTACGAAAGAATATTTCATTGCGAGTTGAAGAAACCGAACAAAAAGATGTTTTTATGGTATCGGGCCGAGGGGAACTTCACCTGGGTATTTTAATTGAGACCATGCGCCGGGAAGGCTACGAATTCCAGGTCAGCCGTCCTGAGGCAATTGTTGTTGAAGACCGATCGGGTCAGAAATTTGAACCCTTTGAGGAAGTACATATCGACGTGAACCAGGAGTATGTCGGGGCGGTTGTTGAAATGTTGGGTCAAAGACGCGGACAGATGAATGATATGCGAAACAATACTGATGGCACGGTTCATCTGACTTTCACGATTCCCACGCGTGGATTGTTGGGTTTTCGCTATCGCTTTCTCAATGCCACCCATGGCAAAGGCGTCTTGAATAGCTTTTATATTGGCGAACGTCCTCTCGAAGGCACCATTGTCAGCCGAAATAGCAGTTCGATTACAGCCATAGAAGATGGTATTGCAACCACTTTTGGTTTGAAGAATGCCGAACAACGCGGGATCTTGTTTATCAGCCCTGGCGATGAGGTTTACGAGGGCATGGTCGTGGGCGAAACCGCCAGACCCCAGGACCTGGCCATCAACGTCACCAAACGTAAACACCTTACCAATATGCGCCAATCAATACGAGATCTCGAGGAACGGCTCGACCCGCCCAAACTGATGAGTTTGGACGAAATGATTGAATATTTGGGACCGGATGATTTACTGGAAGTGACTCCACAGAACCTGAGAATACGGAAACGGATTCTGAACACACACGATCGAATGCGCTCTGACAAAAAAGGCGAGGGATAGTGTTGATTTATCAGTATTAATGCGCGTAGCCACTTTGATAGGGTAGATTTTGACGTCGCAAGTAATGAAAATTACGTGTAGGGCTCGGTAATCAAGCGGTAGCCCCTAATTCATCCGCCTAGTGATGTTAGCGCTGAACTGGTTAGATTCAGGCTGCTAAATTTGCCAGTAGCCCGCCGACGCCCCCTAATTCATCCGCCTAGTGATGTTAGCGCTGAACTGGTTAGATTCAGGCTGCTAAATTTGCCAGTAGCCCGCCGACGCTGAGTTCAATCATGAACAGGTCACCGGCGTAAGGCTGCTCAGCCCGTTCTTCAGGGGTCATGCCCACGGAAGCAGAAGTGATAAACAGCTTGCGCAGGTCCTCACCGCCAAAGGTGACGGAGGTGGGCCGTTGCACAGGCACGCTGATTTCCGCGAGGACCTCTCCATCCGGGCTCACCTGGAGCACCTGCCAGCCATCCCAGATCGCTGTCCAGATATTGCCGTCCTTGTCCAGTGTGAGACCATCTGGGGTTCCTCTTTCCGTCTTGAAAAAGGTTTTTCGATTGCTCAACCGAGCTGAGGGCAGGTCGATGTAGTAGCGGTAGATAGTATTCTCCTGGGAATCCGTGTGATAAAACACGCCCCTGTCGAGGGCCCAACCAAGGCCGTTGCTGGTTGTCAGGTTGCCAATTTTCACCTTCAGTTCGTCGTTCTCGAGAAGATAAAGATTTGATAAGCTTTCCGGACCCTTGGTACCGATCCAAAACCGACCTAAAGGGTCAACTTTTCCATCGTTGAACAAGATATCCGGATCAGCAAAATTGATCTCAAGGAACTGTTCTTCACGGTTTGATTCCGGATTCCAAAAACTCAACCCTGTTTCGGTTGCCAGGATGAAACCGTTACGCTCGTGTAACGCGATGCAGCCAATTTTCTTGTCCAGAGGATAGATTTCTGAAATCTGACTCGTAGTTTCATAGGAATGTATTAGGCCCTTATCGATGTCAAGCCAAAAGAGAGATTTCCTGCGGTGATCCCATAGCGGAGATTCTCCCAGTGTATCCTGGCAAAAAATCAGTGGTTTACTAATTTCGTAATTTTTCATTTGGATTATCCTTCTACCTACCCAGTTTGATTAGTTTACCTGGTGATGTTAAAATCAGTATACCAACAGGAGAATCATGACTGGAAAGATATCTAATCCTAACAGAAATTTCTTTGTACCAGGCTTTCTGA
>CAZHXQ010000026.1:0-21217 GCA_964536465.1 uncultured Anaerolineaceae bacterium | reverse complement strand
CTGCTCGGTCATATCACGGTCAGAAATCGTGCCGGTCAGTTGCAGCATGCGGTCAGCCAAGGTTGACTTACCGTGGTCGACGTGGGCAATGATACAAAAATTTCTAATGTTTTCCATAAGCGTTTCAGTATAGCTTATTATTATACCGTCAACGGGCAGCAGCCTGCCAGCAATCACAGGGCCGCTTTCCCACTTACCCAGGATATAAAAAGCAAATAAATCACTTCTTTCACAATTAAAGTCACAGAAAGGGTGATAATAAGCCACTAAATTCGCTTTGTTCCCCTGTTCAACACAGGGATTTCTCCCCGCTCTTTATGATAAGATAATTTCATGTTGAAAGCTCTGATTCAAACCCTGCGGCCGAGGCAATGGACCAAAAACCTGGTCATTTTTGCCGGCTTGATTTTTGACGGTCAGTTCCTCCAGCCTGTCCCGTTTTTACGCGTATCAGCAGCAGCTCTCCTGTTCTGCCTGGTCTCAGGGGTCACCTACACGATCAATGACCTGCTTGACATCGAAGCCGATCGGCTTCACCCGCAAAAGCGTTTGCGTCCGATTGCTTCGGGAAGGTTGAGCAAGAAGCAAGCGATTATTTTGATCGTCTTTCTAACAGCCCTTTCACTTGTTGGTGGTTACCTTTTGTCTCCCAGCCTCGCGGTGATTCTGTTCGCTTACAGCCTGCTGATGCTGGTTTATTCCAAGTGGCTGAAAAAGATCATGATTCTGGATGTGCTTGTGATCGCTGCTGGCTTTACCTTGCGTGTTCTGGCTGGCTTGAGCGTAATCCAGGTAGCCTACTTCTCTCCCTGGCTTTTTGTGCTTACCTCCCTCCTGGCAATGTACCTGGCCTTCGGCAAACGGCTGGCTGAGTTGAAGCTGCTGGAAGCTGCCGCAAGCAGCCACCGCAAATCGCTGGATGGTTATTCCGTGCCGCTGCTGAACCAATACATTCTGATTGTGCTTGGCGCGATCCTGATCACTTATACACTCTACACTTTTTCTGCTCACCCCGTGCAAACCAGTTCTGTCATGATGCTGACGATCCCCTTTGTTGTCTATGGCATATTTCGATATCTCTACCTGATCCAAAGCGACCTGATCACCTCCTCTCCTGAAGAAGTTCTGCTAAAAGATCGCCCCCTCCAAATTGCCATAGTTTTGTGGGGATTGTCCGTTTTGGCGATTCTCTATATCGTTTTTTGAGGCCCTTATGCCAGCAATCAGTCAATCAGCTTGTGGAAAAGCCATTCTTCTGGGGGAACATGCCGTTGTCCACTCGCAGCCAGCCATCGCCATCCCGCTCCTGAGTAAACGTGTAAGGGTCAGAGTTGAAGCGCAATTAGTGGGACCTACGGGGAGAATTCGGGTGAATTCGCCGGTTCTTGGCATCAACCAGGGCTTAGCCAGCCTGCCTGAATACCATCCTCTTTTTCAAGCAGTTCGGCTCACACTCGCGGAGCTGGGCGTCATGCAGACCCCCAGCTGCACCCTCCATGTCTCTTCAACGCTGCCAATCAGCTCGGGGCTGGGCTCCAGCGCGGCCTTGGCTGTTGCGACAATCAAAGCCCTGTCTAAATTCCTCGGTCATCCATTGGACCTCGACACGGTCAACAGGATTGCCTTCGAATGTGAGACTTATGTTCACGGCAGGCCTTCTGGAATCGATAACACTGTGGTCACCTATGAGAAGCCGATCTTTTTCCAAAAAGACAGAGGGGCGGAGATAATTCAACCTGGGAAGCAGTTCACCTTCGTTTTGGCCGATAGTGGAGTGAGCAAGTCAACCCATCAAACGGTCGCTGGCCTGGCACAAGATCTGGCTGACGATCCTGAGACGATCCAGCCAAAACTGGAGCAGATCGGTTCGCTGGTCATTCAAGGAAAGCAGGCCCTCTTGCGGGGGAACACTGACAGGCTGGCAGAGGCAATCAACCGCAACCACGCTCTTCTTTCTGCCCTGCATCTCTCCTGCCTCGAGCTTGACCTTCTGATACGTGAAGCTATGCGGGCAGGCGCCCTGGCAGCCAAACTGACTGGTGGCGGCAGAGGAGGGCATATGCTCGCCCTGGTTGAAGATGACAAAATCGAGCCGGTGCTCGAGGCATTACAGAAAGTTCCGGGGTCAAACCCCTTCTTTACCATCGTGAAACCAGGAGCAGAGGCATGACCGACGGGCAAACTTTATTCCTCAAACTCGGAGGCTCACTGATTACTGACAAAGGCAAGGCGGAGAGCGCTTTGCCCGCGCTCATTCTCACCCTGCTAAACGATCTCAAGCGCTACCTGGTCCAAAACCCTGACCAAAAAATCCTGCTCGGGCACGGGTCTGGTTCTTTCGGCCACCACGCCGCGGCAAAGCACAACACACGCGCTGGGGTCTATAGCCCAGCAGAGTGGCGAGGCTTCAGGCAGGTTTGGGAAAGTGCCAGAAAACTGAATCAAATCGTCCTTGATTTGGGCAAGCAGGCCGGCCTCGAACTGATTTCCTTCCCACCATCAGCGGGTCTGCTCTCTAAAGATGGCGAGGTACAAGAGTGGAATCTGACCCCTATCAAACGCGCGCTTGATAATGGACTCATTCCGGTCGTTTATGGCGATGTCGTTTTTGACCAGGTGCTCGGTGGGACCATTTTCTCGACCGAGGAACTATTCGCCCACCTGGCAGCCGCGATCAAACCCCAACGGATTCTCCTTGCAGGAAAAGAAGCCGCGGTTTACGCTGATTTCCCTCAAAACCAGCGGCCGATCACCCACATTCCCAGGTCAGCAGCCCTGGCGAGCTTCCTTCAGGCTTCCCAAAACGAGGATGTGACCGGAGGAATGCGCTCAAAAGTAGCCCAGATGCAGGCAGTTTGCCAGGCAAACCCTGGTGTCAGCGTTGAAATCTTCACTGCCAGCCAGCCAGGTGAGCTCTTTGAAGCACTTTGCGGCAGGCATACGGGCACAATTATCGCCTGAGACTCACAGTTTGGAGTTTAACAGAAATTTAGACTATACTTTTCTTTCAGGTTTAAGATGATTTATACAAGACAGCAATTAGAAGAATTCGAAACACAACAACTGGCCTCATACGCCATTCTCAGCAAAAATTCCAAAGGGCGTAAGTTCCCTGAAGAAGAAGCAGATTTGCGCACCCGCTTTCAACGCGACCGGGAGCGCGTGATCCACACAACCGCTTTCAGGCGTCTGGAATACAAGACTCAGGTTTTCATCAACCATGAAGGCGATTACTATCGTACCCGCCTGACGCATACCCTCGAAGTCGCTCAGATAGGACGATCTGTTGCCCGCGCACTGGGCGCTAACGAAGAATTAGTCGAAACCATCTGCCTGGCGCACGACCTGGGCCACCCACCATTCGGACATTCTGGCGAAAGCGCGCTGGCGAAAATGATGACTAACCACGGCGGTTTCAACCATAACCACCAATCTCTGCGAATCGTGACGGTGCTCGAAAACCGCTATCCTGATTTTCCTGGTCTGAACCTCAGCTGGGAAGTTTTGGAAGGTATGGTCAAGCACGAGACCGATTATGACCGCTCTGATGTTCAGGATTACGACCCGGAATTGCGCGGGCACCTCGAAGCCCAGATCGCCAACGTGGCTGATGAGCTGGCCTATACCTCACACGACCTGGACGATGGCCTGCGTTCTGGTATGATCACGCCTTCTCAATTGGACGGGATCGCCATCTGGGAGATTATCAACGAAAGCATCGGTCGTCGTAGATCAGACGCGCTGGATGAACTGACCCGCCATCAAATCATTCGTCGATTGATCAACTTCGAAATCGCAGACCTGGTGCAGTCTGTTGATCGCTACCTGCGCAAGAGCAACATAAAAACAGCCCTCGACCTACAGAAACTGCCCTACAACGTGGTCGGTTTCAGTGAAGACATGTACCGCCGAAACCGGGAGCTGAAAGACTTTTTATTCAACAACCTCTACCGGCATTACCGCGTGGTGCGTATGGCTGCCAAATCAGAGCAAATCATTTCCCGGATTTTTGAGTTGTATCGACAAAATCCTTCCGCCCTCAACCCCTCGGTCCAGGCGCAGATCCCTGAACGCGGTCTCGAACGCACTATCTGTGACTATATTGCCGGCATGACCGATCGCTTCGCCGTAGATGAATATCAACGTCTGTTTGACGTAACCGTATTGCCATAGAAAGAAATTATGAATGAACCATTGATTCTCACACCCACAGGAAAAGCCAAGCTGGAAAAAGAACTGGCCGAATTGAAAGGCCCTCGTAGAGATGAAATCTCAAGGCGCTTGAAGAGTGCCATCGAAATGGGCGATCTCTCCGAGAACGCGGACTATCACGCCGCCAAAGAAGACCAGGGCTTTCTCGAGGGTCGCATCCTTGAAATAGAATCCATGCTCACTCGGGCTGAAGTTATTGACGAGACGCCCCTGGACAATTGCAAAGTCCAGATCGGCAACTGCGTTACCATCCAGGAAGACGACGACACACAGGAAACCTGGATCCTAGTGGGCGCCAGCGAAGCCGACCTCAAACAACGAAAAATATCGTACCTCTCGCCTATCGGTGCCGCACTGCTCGACAAGGAAGTCGGGGAAGTCGCTGAAGTAATGTTACCCGATGGCTCAACCATCTTGTATAAGGTGTTGAAAATCGAATAATCTCCCCGCTTTACGTCAAAAAGCGTTGAGTAATATCTCAACGCTTTAATCTTGGACTGTAAGGGTTATTTGCGATAGACCGCTAACTCGATCGTATTCCTCTGGAAGTAACTATCCTCTGGCAGGGGCAGATCGCCATACGACACGTCTACAATTCGCCCTTCCATTCTGAGGGTGGCTGTCTCCAGACGGAAAAGCTTACCCGGTTCCGCCAGGATTGGCTCACCCCGAATCTCCAAACGCTGGCGAATGTTCGGGTCGTTGTAGGCATGTTTGCTCATGATCACTTTCGTTATAGTTTGAATATCATTTTTGTCGAAGAGCCAGATATCAAAGGCAGAGATCTTTTTGGGTTCACCCACACCAATCAAATCAGAAATACTGATGCCGCATTCGCCTAAAAATGCGCCGTTGGGAGCATCAAAAATGAAGGACTCATCGTAGCGGTCGTCGCCGAACATATAGGTGGACATAAATTGTGCAACCGGTTTGCTGCCGTTGGGGCCACCGTTGCCATTGCCGTTTCCGTTAGCAAAAACCGAGCTGCGCTGCGCGGCTGGTTTGGGTTCTTCAACCTGTTTTTGAGGTGCTCTCTGTATAGCCACAGGCGCTGGCTGACGTTTAACCGCGGCGGGTAACCTGTTTCCATTGTTAGTTTCAGGCGCGGAGAAAGTGCCAAAATTGAACCCATGCTCCCGAAAATAAGACCAATAGGCCAGCCCCGCTCCCACAATCAAAACCCCCAGAAGCCCGAGACCTACCCACAGTAGAGAATTCGTGCCTTCTTCTGGTTGGACACCGTCCACCAAAATTTCGGTACCATCCGCCAATGTTGTTGGCGGTGTGGCCAGCACTGACCCGCTCTCAGACAGGGTAGCATTGATTGCCGTGCTAAAGCGTTGAATCTGTTCGCTGTTGAGAAATCCTGGATTTGTTCTAAGTTCCATCAATGTCGCTTCCGACTTTTCACCCAACTCAGCATAAGCCTGCATAGCCTTGAGCTTGTCACCGGTCAGCGTGTAGGTCGTGATGGCGTTGCGGAGATATTCTACGCGTAAATCAGGGCGCAAATTTTCAGCTGACGCGTCTGTCCAGGGGATCGGGAATGCGTAGCCAATCAATAACCCCAGCAGTAAACCAACCAAACCGGCCGCAACCGCCAGGTTCCGCGGGATCTTAAGCTTGTCTTTAATAGTTTCGGTAAAGTTTTCCATAGGACCTGCACCTCTCAGGATGATACGTGTTGCCTCAGTAGGTGCAGGTTTTATACCAAAGAAATTCTATTCTTCCCCATTTTCCCGTGGGAAGCGCGTGTGACAGTCGTTGCATGCAATGGCTTTGTTGCCCTTTTCAACCAGCACGCCGCCGCAATTAGGGCAGGCTTTTCCAATTGGCTTATCCCAGGAGGTGAAATCACACTCCGGATAGCGGGAGCAGCCATAAAATTTTCGGCCTTTTCGGGTCCGTTTCTCCACAACGTCCCCTGTTCCACAGGTGGGACAAGAAACACCAATCTTCTCCAACCAGGGTTCAGTGTAGCGGCACTTGGGAAAATTGCTGCAGCTGATAAACTTGCCATACTTGCCGGTACGGAATACCAGCTCTCCACCGTCCTCTGGGCAAGTCCGGCCCACTTTTTCAAGCTCGATCTTGGTCTCGGGCATGTGCTTACGAGCGTTCTCCAGTTCTTTGCTGAAAGGAGCATAAAACTCTGCGATTACATCTGCCCAGGCTTCTTCTCCATCAGCGATTTTATCCAGTTCGTCTTCCATTTTCGAGGTGAAGCCCAGATCAACAACGCGGGGAAAATATTCAACCACCAGATCGTTGACAATGAAGCCGATTTCTGTAGGATAAAGACGTTTGTTTTCCCGGCTCACATATCCACGGGTCTGAATGGTTGAAATAATCGGCGAATAAGTGGATGGTCTGCCAATCTGGTTTTCTTCCAGTGCCTGAATCAGGGTGGCTTCGCTAAAGCGGGGCGGCGGCTGGGTGAAATGCTGAGCAGGATCCAGACCAAGTAAGTTTTGTTTCTGCCCAACTTCCATGACATCCACAGGCAAATCTTCAAGTTCCTCGTCCCCGTTTTCATCGTCAGCCTTGCCATAGCGATAGACCGCGCGAAAGCCGGGAAACACCTCACGGTTACCGGTAGATTTGAGCAAATACAGGCTGTCGTCTGTTTTGCCTTCAACCTGTACCGTGGTGATCTCAAGTACTGCAGGATTCATCTGGCTGGCGACGAAACGCTGCCAGATCAATTGGTAGAGGCGGTATTGGTCTCGGCTCAGCAGCTTCTTCAACGATTCCGGGGTGCGGTTGACTGAGGTCGGCCGGATAGCCTCATGCGCTTCCTGCGCAGAGACAGCCCGGGTCCGATAATGGGGTTGTTTTTCTGGTAAATAGCTGTCACCATAGCGCTCACGGATATATGCCCTTACTTCTCTGACCGAATCGGCGGAAACAAAAACTGAGTCGGTCCGCATATAAGTGATCAGGCCGGTTTCTTCACCGTTACCCAGATCGAGCCCTTCGTACAACTGTTGCGCAACCGACATGGTCTTCCTGGTCAGAAAGCCCAACCTGCGGGAGGCATCTTGCTGCAAGGTGCTGGTGATGAACGGAGCGCCAGGACGAATCTTTTTGCTCGAGACGTTGATTTCGCTGATCTTGTAGTCAGCTTTCTGCATGTGCTTGACCATGGCCATGGTTTGAGCTTCGTTTTGCAAGCTCATATCAAGATTCTGGCCATCTACCTTTACTAACTTGGCCCGATATTGCTTATCACTGCCAGCAGGGTTGAGCAGGGCATGGATTGACCAGTGTTCAACCGGAATGAAAGCGTCGATTTCACGTTCACGTTCAACTACCAGCCTGAGGGCAACGGATTGCACACGCCCGGCTGAGAGGCGTCCTTTTACTTTTGCCCACAGAATGGGCGAAACGCTGTAACCCACCAGCCTGTCAAGGATGCGGCGCGCCTGTTGAGCGTCGACCAAATCCATATCGAGTTCCCTTGTGTTTTCGAAGGCTTCTGCAATCGCATTTTTGGTGATCTCGTGGAAAACCACGCGCTCTGTCTTCTCCGGAGCAATTTCAGCCGACTCCATCAGATGCCAGGCGATTGCTTCTCCTTCGCGGTCAGGGTCTGTCGCCAGGAATACTTTTTTGGTTCCATCGGCCATGTTTTTAATCTTCCTGACAACTTCTCGTTTCTCGTTAGGAACCCGATATTTTGGCTCGAACCCGTTATCCACATCCACGCTCAACTGCGATTTCAGCAGATCCCGCACATGTCCAACCGAGGCGACGACCTCATAGTCCTTGCCCAGAAAACGCCCGATCGTGCGGGCCTTGGCCGGAGATTCAACAATCACCAATGGTTTGCCGCTGGTTTTGGCGGATTTACCGGATAGTTTTTTTGTGCTGCTTTTTTTGCTTTTCTTGTCTGCAGACTTGCCGGGTTCCCCAGTTTTTTTCTTTTTCTTTTTTGGCTGAGTTTTTACCACAGCCGGCTTCTCAAGCCCTTCATGCGCGGGCGTTGCGCCAATCCGGTACATTTTTGCCCCACAAACAGAGCAGGTGCCGGTGGTAACCGCTGAGCCGCGGGCATTGAAACCAGCAACCGGGTCGGCGATTTCTCGTTTTTCTTTACACCTTAAACAGTACGCTTCCATAATAATTTCTCCTGGCCGCTATATTTCCCACAGCAGCCGGGCACTATAATACCATATCCAATTTGTTGTCAAGAGCAACCTGGTGAAGGTTTTAGCCTATATCCCACTTTTTGACACGTTGATATTCCATCCCGTTTTCTCGCTGAACTATGCCTTTAAGCTCCATCAAAGTCAACTCAGCTGTCAGCTTTTCAATGGTCAGAGAAGTGAGGGCGCAGATCTCATCGATGTGCAAATTTTCATCCCCCAAGACTCTGAGGATGTTCTTTTCGACCGCGCTGATCTCATCAGTTTCGGTTTTCCGCTCTCTGCCAGTGCGTGCCAGATTCAATGTCTCGGTTATGATGACCGGGTTGGTCATCGGTGTCGCCCCTTCGGCGATCAACTGGTTTGTACCTTTACTCATCTGCGAAAGAACCGAACCCGGCACAGCAAATATATCTCTTCCCTGTTCCAGCGCGAATTTTGCCGTGATCAGAGCGCCGCTTCTCTCGCCGGCTTCGATAACCACGGTACCTCTTGAGAGACCGGAGATGATCCGGTTCCTGGGAGGGAAATTGATGCCATCCGGCTTGGTTCCAGGCGGATAGTCACTGATCAAGGCGCCGTGTTTAACGATTTCCGAAGCAAGTTTTCTGTGTTCCGGAGGATAAATCACATCCACCCCTGAGCCGAGCACAGCAAAAGTCCGTCCGCCAACCCCAAGCGCAGCCTGATGCGCGATGCCGTCCACTCCCCGAGCCAGGCCGCTGACAACTGTGACGCCATTGCCTGCAAGATAGGTGGCGGTGTCGTGTGTGATCTGGCGACCATACTTAGTCACGTTTCGGGTTCCCACAATGGCAATGGCGAGGTCATCCTTCGGCAGGATTTCACCGACAAAATAAAGCACCGGTGGAGGTTGAGCGATTTCCATTAAGTAAGGGGGATATTCCGGCGAATTCCAGGTGAGAAACTTGATACCTTTTCGTTTCAGGTCGTCTGCAAGATTTTCAGGGGAGAGCTTTTTACGGGTTTCAATCACCTGCTCAGCTGCCTTCTCAGTCAACCCAGCCGTGACAAGTTCACTACGATCTGCTTGCCAGGCCTTAGCGAGGTCACCAAAAAAGTTAATCAGTTTGCGAAATCGAACTGCTCCGATTCCACGCACATTACTGAACGCCAGCCAGAAAGCCTCTTCGTGGTTCAATCACGCAATCCTTCAAGCAACTCTACCTGCATTGTGCCCGATTCAAGGTCAATTGTTTTGATCACGTCCGGAATGGCGGGAATTAACAACTCCTCATCCTCCCCAGCCTGGATCACGTAGACGTCGTTGGCACCGGTCTCCATTATTTCAGTCAGCAGACCGAGATATTCATCCCCTTGCCAAACCTCAAGACCGATCAACTCGTGATGATAATACTGACCCCCAGGTAACTTGGGCAGATCCTCAACGCGGCTGAATACTTCCTGGTTGGTTAATTGGCTGGCCTCTTCGGGATTGTCGAATCCGACAAAGCTGAGCAGTAACAAGTCATTCTTCCACCGCAGGGAATGAACCACCAGTTCGTTATGATCGTCCCCCACATATAAAATCTTGCCAATCCGAATACGTTCTGGAAATTGGGTGATCACCCGCATCGCGAGCTCACCCTTGATTCCGTGACTTTTCTGGAGTTTGCCGATTAAAACATAAGCAGGCTCGTTATGAGCTGACGAGCCTGCTGCATTTGGTGTGATCTCAGTCATGATCGCAATTAGTCGAGATCGACTACGTCCATCTCTACTCGTTGGCCGTTTCTCGCAGCCACGACCTTAAGGATCGCGCGCATCGAATTGGCAACCCGCCCGCGCTTGCCGATGACTCTTCCAATATCGTCTGGGTGCACACGCAGATCCAAGTGGACTGTCTTACCGCTTTCGAATTGCTCTATAGTCACCGAATCCGGGTTATCAACGATCGACTTCGCCAGATATTCCAGCAGACCGCGGAGATTGTCTTCTGCCATGCTATCATCCTTACTGATTTACTTTTGCTCTACTTGGCTTTTACCTTTTCAGCACGAGCTTCGTAGACTCTGGTGGCTTCTTCGATCAGGGCTGTCTGTTCTTCGCCATCTTTAAGACGCTGATAGCGTTCATCCAGTTTGACGATCTTGAACAGCTTCTGAACCGATTCTGATGGCTGGGCGCCAACGCCCAACCAGTAATATATTCTTTCCTCATTCAGTGCGATCGATCCAGGTTCAGTTGTGGGGTTATAAGAGCCGACAATTTCAATAAAGCGCCCATCACGAGGGCTTTCTTTATCGGCGACTACCACGCGATAATGAGGTTGGTGGGTTGAACCCACACGGCGTAAGCGAATACGTACCATCTTACTGTTTGCTCCTTAAATTCTATTCAATAAGTATTAATCCGGCTTCAGTCTAAGGTTGAGAGATGCTGAAGGGGCATTTCCTTATCCTAACCCGTAATTATCTAAATAACCTATCAATATTACCACGACCACCGGATTTTTGGAAAGACTTCATTAATCTCTGTATATCACGAAATTGTTTCATCAGACGGTTTACATCCTGCACGTCTTTTCCGCTACCAGCGGCGATCCTGCGCCGGCGGCTTGCGTTCAAGACTTTTGGATCTCGTCTTTCAGCGGGGGTCATAGAATTGATTATCGCTTCCACAGTCTGCAACTGTCCTTCAGCTTCGTTGGGATCCACATTTTTGGCAACAGTGCCAAGTTGACCCGGCAGCATGCCGAATAACTGTGAAATGGGTCCCATTTTCTTCATTTGCCTCAATTGCTTGGCGAAATCCTCCAGAGTGAACTGCCCGGTCAACATCCTCTCAGCCTCTTTGGCATCAACTTCGCCGGTATAGGCAGATTCGGCCTTTTCAATCAGCCCCAGAATGTCGCCCATGCCCAGGATTCGGTTTGAAATTCTGGTTGGGTCAAAGACCTCCAGCGCGTCAAGCCCCTCACCTGTACCCAGGAACTTAATTGGGACTCCGGTGACTTCACGGATGGAGATCGCGGCGCCCCCGCGGGCGTCGCCATCAATTTTGGTAAAGACCAGCCCTGTAATCGGAATTTCATTTTGAAAACCTTTGGCAATATTGAGAGCTTCCTGTCCTATCATCGAGTCGACTACCAGCAGAATCTCTTTCGCGGGCACAACCTTATTTATGCCGACCAACTCATCCATCAATTGGTCGTCCAGCTGCGAGCGACCAGCAGTATCTATGATCAAAACACTATATCCACCGTTTCGAGCGCTCTCTCTGGCTGCTTTCGCGATTTGAACCGGATTTGCGCCTGGCAGGCTGAACACCGGCACATCGATGCGTTCGCCCAGTGACTGTAACTGTTTGATTGCGGCAGGGCGGTAGATATCGGCAGCAGCCAGCATTACCCGTTCGCCGGTTGAACGCAGTTTTTTGGCAATCTTGGCGGCAGCGGTGGTCTTGCCTGAACCCTGGAGCCCAACCAACATCAAGACATGCGGTCTTTCACCCCTCAGGTTAAGCTCGACCGGCTGGCCAAGCGTGCTGATCAGTTCTTCGTTTACGATCTTGATGACCTGCTGAGCAGGATTAAGCGATCTGGCGACTTCCGCTCCAACAGCTCGCTCTTTTACCCGATTGGTAAATGTGCGCACTACAGCGTAGTTGACATCCGCTTCAAGCAAAGCCAGTTTGACTTCGCGCATGGCGAGGTCGACATCCTCTTCGCTTAATTTTCCTCGCCGTTTCAGGTTATCAAAAACGGCAGTCAGTTTTTCAGATAGACTTTCAAACATAGCTCATTCTCTTGTCATTTTTTCTTATCATACCTCAATATGTTTCCATCTTGAGACCGGACTATTATAAACGACCGGCCTTTATTTCAGGCAGATTCCAGCCCGGTGGCCATTTGGGCCTATTTTATTGCTTTCCACCGCAGGGTGAAGCTATGACAAGATGCCTTTCCCGAGATCAACGACCGATTGCCTGCTCATGTGAAACTTGTTCACAACCTTGGTGTTTTATACCCCTAGGAGACACACACCATGAATAAAGTAGCTATTGTCACTGACAGCACTGTCGCAATTCCAGCCTCGATCGTCGAGGAGCAGAAACTGACCATCGTCCCCCTTACAGTCAACTGGGATGGCGAAACCTATCGGGACGGCATCGATATCACACCCAAGCAGTTTTACGAACGGCTGGCTAAATCAAAAACCATGCCCTCCACTTCCCAGCCATCCGCCGGCGCCTTCGCGGAGGTCTATAACAGGCTCCTCGATGAAGGATACGACATCCTTACCATGGTCATTTCGTCAAAGCTCTCAGGTACCTGGGACTCAGCCATACAGGGCGCCGAAGGGTTGCCCAGTGAGAGGTTGGTGGTTCTGAATTCGCTTCAGGCCTCCATGCCGTTGAGCATCATGGCGCTGATGACCTCAGACGCAGCCCTCAAAGGCGCGTCGTTATTGGAATGCCAAAACCTGGCAATTAATATCTCCGAACGTATTCAGACCTTGTTTGTAGTCGAAACCCTCGAGTTTTTACATCGCGGAGGACGCATCGGTGCCGCCGCCCGTTTTTTGGGAACCGCTCTGAAACTGAAGCCTATTCTGAAACTGCAGAACGGCGCGATCGTTCCTCTGGAAAAAGTCAGAACTTTCTCAAAAGCAATTAAACGCTTATTTGATATTGCTGAAACGGATCTTGGCAAACAAGGGCGCGTCGAATACCTCGGCGTTTTATCTGCAAATTCACCCAAATATAGCGAAGAGATTGCCTCGACTGCCCGGCAACGCTTCAGAGTCAAGAATGAATTCATCAGCGAAATCAGCCCGGTGATCGGTACTCACACCGGACCAGGAGCCGTGGGTTTGGTCTACCTGCCTGAGAGAAAATAGGGTTCAGGAAGCCTTTGCTCTGTTACAATTAGGAAAACTCACCTCATGTAAAGGACTTTCCTATGACAAATGCTGAAAAGATTGGAATCCACATCCCGGAAGTACTTCTGCCGAGAGAGGATGTCGACCTGCACAAATGGGCGGTGATTGCCTGTGACCAATTCACCTCTGAACCCGAGTATTGGGAGCGCGTCTCTGCCCAAGTCGGCGAGGCCCCATCCACCTATCATTTGATTTTGCCTGAGGCCTGGCTGACCAAACCAGACAAGACCGAACGCATAGAGTTTTCGCAAACCAAAATGCGCGAGTACCTCGACAATGGATTGTTTGTGCCTCACGAAGGCTTTGTTCTGGTTGAAAGAACGGTCGGCGACGGCATCCAGACCGGCCTGGTGGTTGCTCTGGATCTTGAAGCCTACGATTTCAACAAAGGCGCCAAATCACTGATCCGCGCAACTGAAGGAACGATCCTGGATCGGCTGCCGCCGAGGATGCAGGTCAGACGGGGTGCGGCCTTGGAAGTACCCCATATTCTTGTTCTCTACGATGACCCCCAATTTTCAGTTCTAAGACCAATTCTTGACCAAAAAGAGGGCCTTCCGCTGGCTTACGACTTCGATTTAATGGAAGGAAGTGGTCACATCACCGGTCATCTCATTGAAGATAAGTCCACCTTGAATGCAATTATCGACCGCATCGCCGGTCTGCTTGACAGCGACAAATACAAGCAGCGCTACGGCGATGTCGACCAGACCCATCCACTGCTTTATGCCGTTGGCGATGGAAACCACTCGCTCGCCACCGCCAAAAGCATTTGGGAAGAGATGAAACCAGATGTGGGCATGGACCATCCAGCCCGCTACGCGATGGTTGAATTGGTCAATCTGCACGACCCTTCTCTCAAATTTGAGCCAATTCACCGCGTCATGTTTAACGTGGGCGAGGGCTTTGGATACCTGGTTACCAAACACTTCGAACCCAATTATCAGGTGCATACTTGCAAAGATTTCGCCGGCATGAAAGAGGCCGTGTTAAACGCAAAAGCCGGCACGCAACGCTTTGGTATGATCACAGACGCCGCTTACCGTGTGGTCGAGTTGACCGCCCCAAAGCAAAACCTCACCGTGGCAAGCCTGCAGGCTTTCCTGGACGGTTACCTGAAAAGGAATAAGGATGCCGAGATCGATTATGTTCACGGTGATGACGTGCTGGAAAAGTTAAGCCGGCAGCCGGGAATTGTGGGCTTCTATCTTCCGCCAATCACCAAAGACAACTTCTTTAAATCGGTGATCCTGGACGGCTCTTTGCCCAGAAAAACTTTCTCGATGGGGCACGCCAAAGACAAACGTTTCTATCTTGAAGCCCGCCGCATCGTTTAGGCAGTGTTTCTCTTGACGTATCGAACAATTGTGCTATATTTGAGTGATAGAAACTAATTTGTGGAGTAACAATGGCAACCAAGAAAAAGACCACCAGCAAGCTCGACGCCACCAGCGCAAACCTGGACGAAGCGAAAAAGGCTGTGCTTGATCGTGCTTTACATGATATCGTAAAAAAATATGGAGAGGGCTCGATTATGCGCCTCGGCGAAGCCAGTCACATGCAGGTCGCTTCGATTCCCACGGGTTCACTCTCGCTGGATATGGCGCTGGGGGTTGGCGGGATTCCAAAAGCCCGGATAACCGAAATTTACGGTCCCGAATCCTCTGGCAAGACCACAATTTGTCAACACATTGTGGCTGAATGCCAGGCGCAGGGCGGCACCGCTGCTTTTATTGACATGGAGCATGCCCTCGACCCTACCTACGCGGCCCGCTGTGGTGTTAGAGTCGATGAACTGCTCATTTCTCAGCCTGATACTGGCGAACAGGCGCTCGAAATCGCCGAAACCCTGGTTCGCTCCGGCGCGGTCGATTTGGTCGTGGTGGACTCTGTCGCCGCTCTGGTTCCCCGCTCAGAAATCGAAGGTGATATGGGCGACGCAACTATGGGCGTTCAGGCACGTTTGATGTCTCAGGCTATGCGCAAGCTCTCTGGCGCGATCAGCCAGACCAAAACCGCAGTTATCTTTACCAACCAGCTGCGTCAGAAGATCGGCGTCATGTTTGGCAACCCCGAAACCACTACAGGCGGCAACGCGCTTAAATTCTATGCCTCAGTTCGCCTCGATGTCCGCCGAGTACAGTCGATCAAGGTTGGCGCGGAGATCGTGGGCAACCGCGTTCGCGTACGCGTGGTCAAAAATAAAGTCTCTGCCCCATTCCGCACGGCCGAATTCGATATCATGTACAACGAAGGTATCTCAAAGTCAGGCGACATTCTGGATCTGGCTACCACGCTCGAAGTAATCGATAAACGCGGCTCCTTCTATTCCTACCAGGAACAGCGGCTTGGGCAAGGGCGTGAGGCTTCCAAAAACTTCCTCAGTCAGAACCCAGAGATTCGTCAGGAAATTGAAGATACGATCCGAAACTTGGCAGAATCCGATCCGCTTGTCCAGGGGTTCGACCCCAGCGAAGATGACGACAACGTCGCGGACGACGAATAGAAACTTATTCTCAATAAGCCAGCACTCGCTGGCTTATTTGTTTAATCTATCGGATTCAACTGAGAATTTCTGTGGAGTAAAAAATTGGGCAAAACTTCAAGCAAGATGATCACACCCACCCCCGCACTCAGCCCATTCTCCCACCCGCATCTCTGCTGGAATCAACGCGGACTGACCCTGTGGCTATTCGCGCTCTGTTAAAAATCGAGGTCATACAACAATTGGCAAGCTACCAGGCGAGTATCTTATACTCCCCTAACCACATAAGACAAAAAGATTTGAGGTTATCCATGAACACCAAGCGATTCACTATTCTCCATTCCAATGATATGCATGGCGATTTTTTGGCAGAAGTTGATTCAGGCAAGGGCGAGCTGATCGGTGGTCTTTCCCTGCTCAGCGGTTACATCAACCAGGTCCGCGGCGAAGAAAAGAACGTCATTTACACCATCTCGGGTGACATGCTCCAGGGCTCAGTCATCGATTCAGAATACAAAGGCATCAGCACCATAGAGATTATGAACTATCTGGCACCCGATGTGGTCACATTGGGCAATCACGAGCTCGATTATGGCCTGCCCCACCTGCTTTTCCTTGAAAAGATGGCCAACTTTCCCATTGTCAACGCCAACCTGTATATTAAAAAATATAATAAGCGTCTGATGTCGCCTTACCTTATCCTGAACGTGGACGGGTTTGACATCCTATTTATCGGTATTTTGACCGAAACTGTTCTCGATTCACTCAAACTGGACGACCAAATAGGCACTTTCATCTCGCTCGAAGATGCCGCTACAGAAATCGGGATTATCTGCGATGCCTACAAAAACGACGACATTGACTTGACCGTTCTGTTAACTCACATCGGGCTCGACTCAGACAAGGAACTTGCCTCTATTCTCAAACCAGAATGGGGTGTTGACTTGATATTGGGAGCGCACTCGCACAGTTACATGGAACAGCCAGAAATCGTCAACGACATCCTGATTGCACAGGCTGCTGTAGGCACCAACCAAATCGGTCGTTTCGATTTGGTGGTGGATGACGATACCAATTCAATCGTGGACTGGGAGTGGCAGCTAATTCCTATCACCAGTGGAACCATCAAGCCTGACGAAGAGCTTCACAAATTCATTGAGTCTTACAAAAACGTGGTGGATGCAAAATACAACACGCTGCTGTGCCGCATGGCAAAGACCCTCACCCATCCAGCCCGTGAAATTGAGACAGAACTCGGTAATTTGTTTTCCGATATCTTTGCCGACAACGGAAACTTAGATGTCGCTTTTATTGGCAGCGGTTCTATTCGCCTGAATGAGTTAGGTCCTGTCGTGACATTAAAGGACCTCAAACAGGTTTTCCCTTACGATGATAATTTTTCCCGCTACACCATTGACGGTGCCCAACTGCGCGGCATCTTCAGCCACATTATGCGCAATAGCAATCGCAACAGCGAAGGAGAATGCTACCAGGTGAACGATGGCGTCAATGCCGTTTATGACCAGCAACTCGACAAGTTGGTCAGCCTGGAAATAAAAGGGAAGCCTGTGGACCCCCAACAAACCTACCAAATTGGATTGCAATACTATCACTACAGTAACTGTGAGAAAAATCTGGGAATCACAGCCGAAGAGCTTTCGATGCATGCAAACCCCAAGGTTGTAGCCACTTCAATGGCAGCTGTGGCTGAAGAATACTTGCGCGGCCATCAGGCTATCAATAGAAACGTGGAAGGTCGGCTGGTTTATAACTGATTTTTCCCTGAAAAGCAGTCTGCCCTCCCGCTCTCGAAGGGAGCTGGGGGAAGCTTGCCTTATGCTTAACAACTTCAATAAATAAAACCCCCTCAAAGTCAAAGACAGAGGGGGTTTTATTATCGAAGTGATTAAACAATACAGGGTTATGTGCCTTCTTCCCAGGAACCTAAATACTTAATCTGTTCATCGGTGAGCACGTCAATTTCAACACCCATTGAGATCAATTTCAGTCTGGCAATTTCGCGGTCGATTTCTTCCGGCACGTTGTAAACCTTATTTTCGAGATTGTTCCTGTTTTTCAGGAAAAATTCAGCGCTCAGTGCCTGGTTGGCAAAGCTCATATCCATCACCGAGGCGGGATGCCCTTCGGCGGCAACCAGGTTGATCAAACGCCCTTCGCCCAGGATGTTAATTGTGCGTCCATCGGCCAATTCATAGGATTCCACAAAAGGACGAACCAGGCGTTTGCCCACTGACATTTCTGCCAATGAAGGAATGTTGATTTCAACATTGAAGTGACCGGAATTACCAACCAAAGCCCCATCCTTCATTGCTTCAAAGTGATGCTTGTCGATCACATTCAGGTCGCCCGTTACTGTGATAAAAATATCACCAATTGGCGCGGCTTCCATCATGGGCATAACCCTGAAACCATCCATGATTGCTTCCAGAGCAACCAGCGGATCGATCTCGGTGATGATCACATTGGCGCCCATTCCGCGCGCCCGCATCGCCAGACCGCGCCCGCACCAGCCGTACCCGGCGACAACGAAAGTTTTGCCGGCTAAAAGCACGTTGGTCGCACGAATAATGCCGTCGATGGTAGATTGACCGGTCCCATAGCGATTGTCAAAAAAGTGCTTGGTCATAGCGTCGTTAACTGCCATCATTGGGAATCCCAAAACTTTGTCAGCCGCCATCGCGCGCAGGCGGACCACCCCTGTGGTAGTTTCTTCAGTGCCGCCAATGATATCTCCGATCAGCTCACGGCGTTCTTTGTGGATTGTTCCTACCAGATCAGCGCCATCATCCATAACGATGTTGGGCTTGTGATCGAGCGCGGCACGAAGGTTTTGGTAATAAGTCTGATCGTCTTCACCCTTGATAGCGAAAACCGGGATCTCATACTGAGCAACAAGAGCGGCCGCAACGTCATCCTGGGTTGAAAGCGGGTTGGAAGCGGTTAAAACGATATCCGCCCCACCGGCCTGCATGGTTCTCATCAGGTTGGCAGTTTCAGTGGTCACGTGCATACAACATGCCATCCGAATTCCCTCAAAAGGACGTTCTTTTTTGAAACGTTCTTCCAAAATAGCTAAAACTGGCATCTCTTGTGAAGCCCAGTCCATTCGGCGGCGGCCGCCTTCAGCCAGGTTCAGGTCTTTAATATTGTAGTTTTCCATTCATAACTCCGATTTATTTTATTTCCCTATTGTATCCAGTTCACCCTGATCATCAAAGTGTTTTCTGTATTCTGCTACAAACTCTTTCCATCCCAATTTATGCACCTGGGTTCCGTTCTGCTGGATGCAGGCTGCAGCAATGATTGTGCCCATCTCGGCACAGGTTCGCAAGCTCAGCCCCCCCAGGTAACCACGCAGGAACCCGCCTCTGAAAGCGTCCCCCACACCGGTAGGGTCAACAATGTTCAATCCCTGTAACGCTGGAACATAGATATCGTCTTCGGCGGAATGTACCCGGGCACCATTTTCGCCCAATGTAATCACACTGAAGACGGGTTTGGCCAGTAATTCTGCTTCTGTGTAACCGGTGTGCTTCTGCATCAGTTCGAACTCGTATTCGTTTACAAACAAACCGTGCGCACAATCCAAACCTCTGCGTAACAGATCTGCATCCAGGCTGATAATTTGCTGACCTGGGTCAAACAGGGTTTTCAAACATAATTCCAGCGATTCTTCAATGTAGCGTGCCATTGCAACCGGGTCGGTGGGCGAAATCATGACGAAATCGTCACACTCATAAGGAGCTTCCTTGAGCGACAGGTTGGCAGAATCCGCCATCGCCCCAGTGTAGAAACTGGCAATCTGGGCATTATGTTGATCGGTGGTTGCGAAGAAAGAAGCGGTGAATTTATCTGGGATGATCCTGACACTGCTGGTATCCACACCTACTGCTTCCAAACGCTTCCCATATTCTGGGAAATCTTGTCCTGCCGTAGAAAAAAGGCAAGCTTCTCCACCCAGCATGGCCAGGGTGTAAGCAATATTGGCGCCCACGCCGCCATCGCGGCGGGAGAGTTCGGGGACCAGGAACGAAAGGCTGACCTTATCCAGGTGTTCAGGCAGCAGGTGGTCTGAAAACAATCCAGGAAACTTCATCAAATAGTCGACTGCAATAGAACCAGTCAAAATCACCTTCATAGCCAAATCTCCTTCATACTCACAAAAAGACGCCAGACTTGGCGCCGTGAACTTGCACCAGTTTATCACTCAATGTGACGGGTGTCAAAAAAACAAGCTCTAGCTGATGTGCTTTTAATCAATAAACTTCGTAAATATTATGCGACAAAGGCTTGGTCCCTAAACGATTATCGAGTTCCCAAAAAGCAAGATTTTGTTATGTGGTACTATATAAAAGTACATTGGACACAACGAACAGCAGCACATTAGGAGGAAACCATGAAAAATGTTAGATTTTCCAAACTTGCACTGTGCGTTGCCATGTTGGCAATTTTCTTTTCAGGAATTAGCACACCGACCCTCACCCCCACTTTTGCCCAATCCGCTGAAGATTTTTCAGACACCACTGATCTTCCCGCTGAGTTCCAATCTCTATTGGACGGGGAAGTCATTGAAACATTGGATGCAATGCTACCAGTTCTGCATGCCTTGGAAGAGTTGAATTTGAAATTCAATCGCCAGCCTGGTTGGCATCACTCCTTAACAATATATTACAACGCGTTTCAAGGTGGCCACACCGGAAAGCGAACCGAAGGTCTGTTTCCCAATTGGCAAACTGAAGACCACTGGGTTGGCGTGAAAGGGCCTGATGGGGAGCTGGGCTTGGGCTCCTATACCGTTATCGCCAATCAAGCAGGCGAACGAGTTCAGGTTGTTGCTAACGATGCTTCAGGTCGGGGTGGCAACCTTACCTTGATAGAAAGAGATTTAGAAAATGCTTTCGGAAGCCAGGCTGCGGAAGACCCGCAAGCCTTCTTAGCCAGCATACCAACGAAGATGGGAAGCCAGCTTACAGGATATATCGCCCAAATCATCTCATCTGAAGAGAGTCTTGAGAGCATAAAAGCTTGGGTTGAAATTGAAAATGAGCTTCCTGTCCTAAAAATAATGAGGACAATTCGATACGATGAACCGTTGGATTTTGATGATTATCCTCAGCCATATATCGGCTTCAATTTCCTTGACAGCCTTTCTCTTGAAAACGGAAGTTTTCTCTATAGAAAGAGTGATATGGTCTATGAATCCGGTGATTCTGTTATCTTCTTTATGCAGATTACAGAAACGGTCGAAACCATAGACAACATGCCTCAGGATGTTCACGATCAACACCTTACTGACGTTGAGCGTGTGGAAGCTTTGCGATTAGAAAAGCTGGAAGCTCTGGTTCAACCAAACGCCAGCCTCGATGTTTATTACAACTACGTAGGACAGTCAGCGGCTTATGCTAGCTCCACCAATTCGGTTGCCAACGACACACAAATGTTTTGTA
>CAZHXQ010000025.1:0-21731 GCA_964536465.1 uncultured Anaerolineaceae bacterium | reverse complement strand
TGGCATAGAAACGCATGGCCGCTTCAACGCTGAGCATGTGTCTGACAAGGGCCTGGTTGTGGACGTAGTTTCTTACCAACTCAAGAGCTTCTTCTCTGTTCATGGGATCATCCTGGTCTGCGGGGGAAAGATCGGTTCCCTCTCTCCTAAAATCGGGATTGGTTTGAGCAAGTACACATCAATCCAGGCGGCAACGGTAGCAAAGACCTCTCTGATATTCCAGAAAATGTAGCGAGAACGCAGGTAGCGGGACTGCTGTACAGGAATGCCAATGGGGTCAAGGCCGGTATTCTCACACAGAAAAAGAGCGCGGGGCAAGTGGTAAGCCTGGGTGACAACGATCACTTCCTCCAACCCAAAGATGTGATGTGCCCGGTAGCAGCTATCGTAGGTTCGCCGGCCCGCATAGTCTAAAACCAGATCTTGTTCGGGAACTCCCTGGAAGAGCGCGTAGGCTTGCATTGCCGCAGGTTCGTTGTAATAGGTTCCGCTGTTATCGCCCGAGAGCAGCAGTTTCTGCACTTTGCCCTGACGGTATAGCTCGATTGCCGTGTCCAGTCGGTCCTGTAAGGGTGCTGATGGGCCGCCCGAAGAATTCAGACCCGCCCCAGGAACCAAAACAACCCCTGTTGGTGTCACTGTATCGAGTGAACTGACCGCATCCTGGGTTGTTAAGAGCATGCAAAGCCTGAGTAGTCCAACAAAAAGAAAGATCCCAAGCGAGATCAGAATAAAAAAACGCAGCAATTGCTTCATGGTTTGTTGAGTTTAGCGCGCCAGGTCTGCCAGACGGACATTGGTGGTCGCTAGAAGATCGCGCAAGGGTTGAAAACTGGAGTCATGCAGAGGCTCTAATTGTGCGATCTCATAATCCAGCATTTGGCTCAAAAGGCTTTTTCCGATCTCCTCGCGAGAAAAATCCCGCAGATATTCTGAAATTCTGTTTTGAAGAGGCAGTTCCATCTGTGTGCTGACCGAAAGGTTCAGATTGGGAATAATTGGCGGAGAAATCCAGATGATCGGGACCTTGGTGATGACATCGGTCAGATCGCTGATAACTTCGGAAGATGTGCGGGGGTCAGCCGAATTAGCGTATGTGACGGCGTAAGAGCAGATTCCCTTGATATAAAGTGCGCGGATGCTGGCACTGAAGCTGTATGTGAGCAAGGGACGAGAGTAGCTGATATTGTTTTGTGAGAGATAACCCAGCGGAACCCAATAACCCGACAGAGAGTCTTCCTGCGTCAGGCAGGGACGCAAGCCCGCCAGTTGAGCCAGGGCCTGGTCAGCGCTTGCCTGTGAGCTGTTGGTAGCAGGATCGTAAAATGACTGCAATTGCGCGTCTTTGTGTCCCAGGAACTGCACTCTGTAAGCGGTGATGCCCAGGTGGTTGCTTACCAGCAGCGAACTGACCAGATTTTTTTGCGAAGCGAGTAAATATTCCGGAGCCGTCAGCCAGGCCATATCGATTGCTCCGCGCTGGAGAGCGAGCTCGAGGTCGACGTAGTTGGCAAAAGTTTGTGATGTAAAAGCGAGCGAAAGCCCTTCGGAGAGGTGCATGAGCACACTCTGCAGCGCTTCTGCCTGTCCGGGGACAGATTCCTGGATAATCAACCCAATCACGATCGGGTTCTCAGGTGAACCTAAAGGTGCCGGCGTTGGCGTATAGGTCGGCATGGGAGTGGGCGGAACCAATTCAGGTGTTAGTGTTACCGGGTTGAATTCAAGTGTGGGCTGCGCGCCCATTGAGCCGCAAGCACTCAGAACGAGCAGGGAAAGGGCCAGCGCCCAGATCAGCCGCATGCTTGTTTTTGTCATGCACTGATTTTACCTTAATTGAAAATTGGGGAAGAACATCGTCCCTTTCTTTCGGGATGTACAAAAACCAGGTTGAAGCGGGCGATAGTGAATATTATTAAAAAATTCCACCTGACTTCGATTTCACCCTCCAACGGAAGTGGCACTGATGGTAGTTCTTTATGTTAAAATTATCAAAATTTACCGGAGGGTCAAATGGAAATCTTGCTTGAATCCGTAAAAAAGCCAGAGGATATCAACTTTATCTTTGGGCAGTCGCACTTTATCAAAACCGTTGAAGACATTCACGAGATGCTGGTAACTTCCATTCCTGGGGTGAAATTTGGATTGGCTTTTTGTGAAGCTTCTGGCCCGCAGCTGGTGAGATGGACAGGTAATGATGAGGGCCTGATCGAACTGGCAACTGAGAACGCTTTGCGGATTGGCGCCGGACATAGTTTTATCCTCTTCCTTGGGGAAGGTTACTTCCCGATCAACATCCTGCCTGGTCTCAAACAGATTCGTGAAATAGTCAACATCTTTTGCGCGACTTCCAATCCGACTCAGGTCGTCTTATTGCAAACAGAGCAGGGCAGAGCGGTATTGGGGGTGGTCGATGGCGGTTCGCCTTCGGGCATCGAAACCGAGCAAGATATCGCTGCCAGGAAAAGTTTCTTGAGGAAAATCGGCTACAAGTTCTGATCGTACTTGCCAATTAATCCTCGTCTGTGCTCCATTGCCTGAGCAAAGTCAGCCCAGCCAGGGCACGCCCGCGATGGCTGATCCGATTCTTTTGCTCTGAGTCCAATTCAGCGGTCGTTTTTTGTTCTTCAGGGATCCAAAAAATGGGATCGTAACCGAAGCCGTTCGATCCCCGAAATGCATCGATCACCTCACCATGAACAAAGCCGTGGCTGTCACCCAGCAGGGCGGGGTCTGCATAGAAAACTGCGTGGCAGTGAAAGGAGGCAAGCCAGGGTTTTGGCTTTCCTTTGAGTTTTGACAGCAGGTAGAGGCAGCGGTCGTGATCGGTCGCATCTGGCTTGGGCGAGTAACGATGAGAATGGATACCGGGCTCGCCATCCAAAACGTCAACCTGCAAACCTGAATCGTCCGACAAGACGGGCAATCCGCTTGCTTGGTGAAAGGCTTTGGCTTTTAGAAGCGCGTTCTGATAATAATTTTGGCCAGTTTCGGCCACATCAAGACGCAAACCAAGTTCAGAGGGCTTGATCAGTCGGATGGGCAGATGTGCCAGGATGGCTGAAATCTCATCGAATTTGTGCTCGTTATTGCTCGCTATTAAAACTGTTTTCATTAACTATCCCTTCCCGCTTGGGAGTCCTACACCCACATGATATAATCTTTAGAAAAACTTTAACAATTGTAATAGACCATGGAAACCATAAAATACCCCCTGCGTACAAATGTTGGCCATTTTTTCAACAAACCGATTGGTTATAGTCGGGAATATGAGGTCGATTTTCCTCAGATTTTCATCGAACCAGACCTACATGCGAAAAACCTTAAAGGCACTTATTCCTTTTCACGTACCAGAGAAGGTTTACTGCTGAAGGCTGAACTTGAAGCCGATATCGATGGTCAGTGCAGCCGCTGCCTGGAACCGATTGTGGTGCACGTCTCCACTCAATTTGAGGACCTCTATGTCTTCGAGACCAGAATGAAGGAAGAACTGGATGAAGAAGAAGTGCCTAAAGACGGTTATATCGAACTTGGCATCCCCTTCCGGGATTATCTGCTTTTGGAAATGCCAATCAACAGCACCTGTCACCCGGACTGCAAGGGCATCTGCCTGGATTGTGGCCAAAACCTGAACATCGCGACATGTGAACACAATCACGGCGTCGACTATTCATAAAAGTAAGCAAAATAACTGGGAAGTGGAGCAAATGATGATAAAATTTGCCGACGCTGTATGTTGGGAGTGACTCATGAACGAAAATATCTTGATTGCTGTAGCCTGGCCGTATGCCAATTCTGACATACACGTGGGCAACATAACCGGTTCCCACCTGCCGGGCGACATTGTAGCACGCTACCACCGTCTGCGAGGGAACAGGGTGCTGATGGTGTCCGGTTCAGATTCACACGGCACTGCCATAACTATTAAGGCCGATCAAACCGGGCAGAAGCCTCATGATATTTATGCTTATTATCACCCCCGTTTCATAGAGTTATTTGAGCGAATCGGTATCAGTTACGATCTCTTCACTTCGACGCATACCGAAAACCATTTCTCGATCTCCCAAAAAGTTTTCCTGACCCTGCTTGAGAACGGTTTTCTAAAAAAGTACGTTTCCATGCAGTGGTACAGTCCTGCGGGACAACGCTTTTTGCCTGATCGCTACGTGGAAGGCACCTGCTACATTTGCGGAAACGAATCCGCACGCTCTGACCAGTGCGAACAATGCGGCAGTGAACTCGAGGCCTCGAAACTGATCAACCCCCGCTCAAAAGTCGATGGTTCTGTGCCGGAGCTTAGAGAAACGGAACACTTTTTCCTGGACCTTTCAACTCTGGAGCCCAAGATCCAGCAGTTCCTCAGGGAGCGTGAAGACTATTGGCGACCTAATGTTTTGCGCCAGTCGTTGGGAACAATCCAATCGGTGGGGCTCAAACCGACCTCAGTCACCCGCGATCTGGAGTGGGGCATTCCTGTTCCGCTTGAGGGCTGGGAGGGCAAATGCCTGTATGTCTGGTTTGAGGCTGTGATTGGCTACCTTTCCTCCACGGTGGAATGGGGCCGGCTCAACAATCAACCAGAGGTTTGGCGTGAATGGTGGACCAATCAGAATGCCAGATCTTTTTACTTTATCGGCAAAGACAACATCACTTTCCACGCGGTCACCTGGCCGGCCGAACTGCTGGGCATGGGTGAGGATTTCGACCGGCGTATGGGCAGCCCATCGCCCCGGCCCCTGGTGTTGCCCTACGACGTGCCAGCCAATGAGTTTATGAACCTGGAAGGCAGGAAGATCAGCGGAAGCAACAACTGGGCTGTCTGGGGTCTTGATGCCTTGGACCGCTACGACAGTGACTCGCTTCGATATTACCTGACCGTCAATATGCCTGAAAACCGAGACAGCGATTGGGATTGGGAAGAATTCTTTCAGCGGAATAACCACGAGCTGGTGGCAACCTGGGGCAACCTGGTCAACCGCGTTTTGTCTTTTACCTGGAAGAACTTTGAAAGTACGGTGCCCAACCCTGGTGAGCTGCGCCCTTCAGACCTCGAATTGCTGGATTCGATCAAGACTGGCTTCGATAACGTTGGCAGTCACATCGAGAAAGTGGAATTGCGGGCCGCGCTGGCAGAGGCGATGCGTCTCGCGACCGAGGTCAACAAGTATTTGGATGTACACGCCCCCTGGTTCGAGATCAAAACTGACCGAGATGAGGCAGCCAAATCCCTTTTCACCGCTATCCAGGCTATCGAGTGGCTCAAACTTATGTTTGCGCCTTTCCTGCCTGAAACCAGCGAGAGGCTTCACCAAACCCTTGCGCACGAAAATGCATTGTTCGGGAGGCCTTTTACTCAGGAGGTGGTTGACTCGCTTGGCTCCCATCTGATTCTCGGGCTTAATAATCATCAATCGCTGGTGACAGAAGGGGTGGATTTGTGGCAGCCTGTTAAGTTAGAGGCCGGTAGGCCTTTCAAAAAACCTGCGACCTTGTTCAAGAAGCTCGATCACAGCATTGTCGAAGAGGAACGTTCCAGGCTTGGCAAGCCGTCTGAGTAAGTTTTAGCATGTATTGAGGCTGAGGCTGGGCTAGAGAGAGGGGTGATGCCTGCAAGGTCAGCAGGCTGCCTAGGCAGCAGTCGCTTTCTTCCGGCTGGACTTCTGGTCTTTTGAAGCTCTCTCACTCTGGACCTCTATGCTTTTCATCAGCGTCTCCCAGATGTCATCAGCAGGCGTGGCAGCTGGTTCGGTCTCAACAGGGGTCTCGGGCGTGGTGGTCGCGCCAGTTTTGATCTTTTTATCGATCCATTTCTTCAGTTTGGCCTGGTATTCATCTTTATACTGACCAGGGTCCCACTTTTCCGTCATGCTTTGCAGCAACTGCTCCGCCAGATCAATCTCTTTTTGGCTGATTTTCGCCTCTTCCGGTATCTCGAGGTCTTCAGCCGGTCGGATCTCTTCCTCAAAGCGCAGCAGGTTGAGCACCAGAGCTTCCTTGTGGTCGTAAAGTGCTGCCAGCGATTCTTTTCCCCGAAGGACAATGCGCGCGATGCCGACTTTTTTCGCTTTATTCATGACCTTGCGGAGAAGCAAGTAGGGTTTTTCGCTGCCCTTATCAGGAAGCACAAAATAGGGTGTCTCATAAAAGAGAGGGTCGATGTCTTCCGCATCCACGAAGGATTCAATTGAGATCGTACGGGTGCCCTCCGCTTCCACGCGGTCGAAATCTTCGTCACTGAGCGTGACGTACTCCCCTTCTTCGAACTCATAGCCCTTGACAATGCGATCCCAGGGGACCTCTTCGCCGGTGTTCTCATTCACCCGCAGATAGCGTATGCGACTGGAGT
This sequence comes from uncultured Anaerolineaceae bacterium, assembly GCA_964536465.1. Classification (GTDB taxonomy): domain Bacteria; phylum Chloroflexota; class Anaerolineae; order Anaerolineales; family Anaerolineaceae; genus Mesolinea. Next base: position 15,385 of record CAZHXQ010000025.1, on the reverse strand, counting down.
CTTCGCTGTCAAGCATATTGAACTTGATCTCGTTCCGTTGTTTGGCGGAAACCAAGCTGATGGGTATCGATACCAGACCAAAAGAAATTGTACCTTTCCAGATTGCTCTCATAATTATCTTATCTCTCCACTAACGGCATTATAGTGCTGCCTCAATTCGTGTTTAAAATGTGTACAAACCTTTTGGAAGGTGTGATTGCTTGTTTACAATTGAAACATGACCTTAGATGCGTATAACGAGAAAAGAGATTTTAAGAAAACTTCTGAACCGGCAGGGGAACTGCGCAAATCGAGCGAGCAATTACAATTTGTAATCCAAAAACATGCTGCCAGTCGCTTGCACTACGATTTTCGATTGGAATGGAAGGGAGTTTTGCTTTCCTGGGCTGTGCCGAAAGGACCTTCCATGAACCCAGGCGACAAACGTCTGGCTGTTCATGTAGAGGATCACCCGCTGGATTACGCTGGATTCGAAGGTGTCATTCCCAAGGACGAATATGGAGGTGGGACAGTACAGTTGTTCGACCGTGGCACCTGGACGCCTTTGCGAGATGTCGATCAGGGTCTCGAAGAAGGGGAGTTGAAGTTCGAGCTTGAAGGAACCCGTTTTAAGGGAAGATTTGTATTGGTAAGGATGCGCTCGGACAAGGATGAAGACGATAACTGGCTGCTTATCAAAGAGAAAGACGAATACGCCCGCAAGCAGAGCGGAATAGATGAATTTGAAACCAGTGTCAGTTCAGGTCGGACGATGGAGGAAATATCCCAGGAAGGCGACATCAAAGAATCAGGCTCGGACGCCGCAGCAATCAAAAATTCAGAAACCGATTTGCGGAAAGATTTGCCGTTTTCGACTGCCAAACCTATGCTGGCAAAGCTGGTTTCCAGGCCTCCTACTGGAGCTGGTTGGCGGCACGAGATTAAATATGACGGTTACCGCCTTTTGGTTTACCTGGAGGGTTCCCGAATCAGAATGATGACTCGGGGAGGGCACGATTGGACCGACCGTTTCGCAGGTCTTGCGGCTGATTTCAAGTCGTGGGAACGCAGCGCTAACATGGTTCTTGATGGCGAGGTGGTCTTTTTTGAACCATCGGGCCGGTCTGACTTTCAGAGACTGCAGTCTTCGTTGAAATCTGGTAAAAAAAAACCTTTAACCTTCATTGTCTTCGATATTTTGGCGGTTGGAAATCAGGACGTGCGCGATTTGCCCCTTGAAAAGAGACAGTCTCTAATGGAGGAATTGGTGCAGGACGCACCCAAATCGATTATCCGCAGTCCTTACAGCGAAGGCAATCATCTGAATATGTTTAACCAATTGTGTCGAAAAGGGTTGGAAGGGCTGGTTTCCAAGCGTCTTGGTTCGCGGTACAGCGGCGAGCGCAGCGACGATTGGCTCAAGAGCAAATGCGTATTGCGGCAGGAATTTGTTGTGGCAGGCTATACGCGCTCCCAGAAGAAGCGCAGCGGGTTGAGTTCGCTCATTTTGGCGTTCAATAAGAATGGAGCGTTGCACTACGCCGGTCGGGCAGGTACCGGCTTCACAGAAGCCGAATCTAAAAAACTGGTAAAAGATTTTCAGCCCTATTTACAGGAAACAGCCAGTATCGAAATTCCAAAGCAATACCGGCAGCCAGAGGAAATTTTTTGGTTGAGGCCTGAACTGGTTGTTGAAATTAAATTCGCAGAATGGACCGACGATGAAGTCGTCCGGCAGGCCGTCTTCATGGGCCTGCGGGAAGATAAGAAACCGTCCGAAGTGGTCATGGAAAAAGAAACACAAAAAAGAAGCCCTTCAAACACGAAGAAGGTGGTTAGTATGAAAGAAACCAAAAGTCGGGAAGAGATCACTATAGAGGGAGTTGACATTTCGAGTCCGGAAAAAGTTTATGACCCCGAACATAATCTGACTAAAGCTCAGGTTGCAGAGTATTATCAGGATATTTCTGAGCGCATGCTGCCACACCTGGAGAATAGATTGGTATCGCTTGTGCGCGCCCCAGATGGGATTGAGGGGGAGACCTTTTTTTCCAGGCACGCAGCCGGGCAGATAGATTATGTAAAAGACGTGCCGGTTCGTGAAAAATCAGGCGAGGAGGACATCTATATCGCCATCACGGACTTCAAGGGTCTCATGGGGGCTGTTCAAATGAGCACGATCGAGTTCCACACCTGGGGTTCGCGCCTGCCCGAGATGGAACTGCCTGATCAACTCGTGTTTGATATTGATCCTGATGTGGGGTTGGAGATCTCAAAGGTTCGTCAGGGAGTGCGGGATCTGCGCGGCTTGCTCGACCAATTGGGACTAAAATCTTTCCTGAAAACATCGGGTGGAAAAGGTTACCACATTATGGTTCCTCTTCAGCCTCAGGCAGATTGGGCCGTGGCAAAGAGATTTGCGCAAAACCTGGCAAAAGAATTGGCGAAGCGCTGGCCGAAACTGTATACTGCCACAATGAGCAAGCAAAAGCGGAAGGGTAAGATTTTTATTGACTGGATTCGCAATGGCAGGGCTGCCACAAGTGTGTGTGTCTATTCCCTGCGCGCCCGGGCAGGACTGCCGATTTCATGGCCGATCTCATGGGAGCAACTGGACCAGATTGTTCCCAACCAGGTGACGATTCAAAACTACGGTGATTATCTTGACCAGCAGCCCTGGGAAGATTACTTCGACGTTAATCAGAGTTTGAAGACCTGAATTTCTCCAGGTAGAAAGGCAAATCGTCTGGTTACTTGTGCACGAGGACAGCTGGGGTGGTTGAAATTGCTTGAGCACAAACCGCCATTCTGAATTGGCAGATATCAGCATTGCATAGCTGAGGTTGGGGGTATTTATCGACTAATCCTGGTGGATCTTCTTGCCGACCGAGGCGACATAAACCAAAATACGTTCGACCTCATCGAGTCCGAGCACGTGATTGGCCTGGTGATCGTCGAACGCGGCAATGGCGCACACCGCATGGTCGATCGATTCTGCGCATAGATACAGGTTCTGACATACATGACCGGCATCCAGGTGGATGTAACGATAAGCGCGCGTGCTGTAACGCCAACTGGTTCTGTAGACATCGGCAACCCAGAAAAACGTTATCGCTGAAGTGATTACCTGCTTTTGGCGTAAGACGCTCTCATGGAGTTTTAGGATTACCTCTGCGCTCAAATCGACCGTTTGCAGGGCATGACGCTGGGCAACATAGCGGTATAAACCCGGGACGATGCCTTCCACCCGCTGAATCAGGAGGTAGGTTTCAAAAGGATGGCGGGAGCCGGCAGAAGGCACGAAGCGAATGGTTAGGTCGCGTTTTTCGTCGACCTGACGAACACCCTGCGTGTATTTTAACAAGTAGGACAGCTCTCTAGTTGTCGTTATGGCTGTCTCATCGTAACGCCGCACGGAACGCCGCTTTTCGATCACTTCTATCAGGTCGCTGATTTGGGGCTGAAAGTCAGCGATATCGGGCAGGCTAATCAGGCTGGATTCGTCGCTTACCTGGTCCAGGTATTGAGGATAAGGCTGATCCTGCTTTTGGGGGGATGCAGCCAAATTTTCGTAATAACTGGCAAGATGCATCCTCGATATCGAATTTTCAATCTCTGTCATATCCGTTCCTAAAACCTGATCATGGACAGGAGCATCGCCAGGACGATAATGATTGCCAGTGCGGCCATCACAATTTTATAAATGCGCTGCGAGGTGTTTTTACTTTTTTTTGCCATTCTTACTCCAGTTCAGCTTTTATTGCGTTGGCTTTTTCGATGGAAATCCCGCGAATTTTTGCGATTTCTTCCGCATCTGCTTCAAGGATGCCTTTAATTGAACCAAATCTCGAGAGCAGCTCTTTCCTGCGGGCTGGACCAATTCCGGGCAGACTGTCCAATCTCGAAGCCAATCCGATTTTACCACGGCGGCTGCGGTGCGCGGTGACTGCAAACCGATGAGCTTCATCGCGGATTCGTTGCACCAGGTAATAGCCCTGCGAGTGATCGTCGAGGCGCACCGACTCGGGATTATTTGGCAGGAAAAGTTCTTCTTCCTGCTTGGCCAGTCCAACGATGGTGAATTGCCCCGTGAGGTCGAATTCATCGAGGATATCGATTGCCTGGCGCAGCTGCCCTTTGCCACCGTCAACAATCAGAAGATCTGGAAGTATGCTGAATGCCAAATCGGGTTTGTATCCCGGATTGTTTTTGGACTCATTTTCCGAAACGTAGTTGGCGAAACGGCGATACAGCACTTCTCGCATGGAAGCGAAATCGTCCGGACCCGAAACGCTGCGGATATTGAAGCGCCGATAAAGTTTCTTGTTGGGAATACCTTGTTCGAACACGACCATACTGCCCACACTGGCTGTTCCCTGCGTGTTGGAAATATCGTAGCATTCAATCCGATTCGGCGGTTCAGACATCTCCAGAGCATTTTGAAGTTCGCCCAGCGCGTCTCTTTGACGGTCCCGGTCAGCTTTCCAGCGGACTTCCAGCGCGCGCAAAGTTTCGGTCGCGTTTTCTGTCGCCATATTGACCAATGCTTTTGACTGACCCCGTTTAGGCACGAGGATCTGGACTTTTTCGCCCCCGCGTTTGGTGTTGAGCCATTCGTTGATAATCATGGCCTCGTCTACTTCTTCAGGAAGCAATACCTTATTAGGGATATAGGCTGCCTGTGAATAGAACTGCTTGATAAATTCTTCCAGAATCGCCGCGTTTTGTTCTTCTTCCGTTCCCTCGAGAATAAAGTATTCCCGCCCAATCAGTTTTCCTGAACGGATAAAAAAGACCTGCACACAGGCTTCCCCGTTGGAGCGTGCCATGGCGATGACATCAGAATCCTTGCGTTCATTCGAGATGACTTTTTGTCGTTCCACCACTTTGTCAATCGCCAGAATCTGGTCGCGGATAATCGCAGCTTTTTCGTAATCCATTTCTTGGGAAGCCCTGGACATCTCCGTCTGCAGGCGCTTTAGAACCGGGCTGGTCTTACCTTCCAGAAATTTAGCCAGGTCTTCGATCATCGTGCGGTAGTCGTCCTTGCCAATAGCGCCTATGCAGGGACCTGAGCAAAGGTGGATGTCATAATACAGGCAGGGGCGAGCGTCTTTTCCAGTGATTTCGCGCGCGCAGGTCAGGTAGGGGAAGATCTTACGGAGAATGTCCAGAGTCTGATGCACAGCCCAGACAGAGGTATAGGGACCGTAATAGCGGGAACCATCCTGAACCATATTGCGAGTCACAGATACTTTGGGAAAATCATCCTGCCAGTGAATTTTGATGTAAGGATAACGCTTATCGTCTTTCAGTCGGACGTTATAAAAAGGTCGATGCTCCTTGATCAGGTTCATCTCAAGGATCAAGGCTTCGAGCTCCGATTCGACCACGATCCACTCAATATCGCGGATACTTTTGACCATCCGGCGGGTTTTGTAGCTGTGATCGCTGGATTTCTGAAAATAGGACTTAACCCTGTTTTTCAGATTGATCGCTTTTCCGACATAGATAATATCTCCCTGATCATTTTTCATCAGGTAGCAGCCGGGTTTATCTGGGAGCGAACCCAAAATTGACGCTAATTTTTCTGACCAACTCATAAAGCCATTTTACCTGAAATGGGTTAGATTTACGTATGCGCCTTGTGTATAATCGGTACAGGGATACCAACCATGCCTATTCAAAAATTATCGGACACTATTGCTTCACAAATTGCCGCTGGAGAAGTGGTCGACCGCCCTGTCTCGGTCGTCAAAGAATTGATTGAAAACGCCATCGATGCCGGAGCAACAGAAATCCGAGTTGAGATCAAAAAAGCAGGCAGGGAGTTGATTAGAGTCAATGACAATGGAGAAGGTATCCTGCCAGATGAGCTTGAGCTGGCGGTCAGCCGGCATGCCACCAGCAAGTTGAGCAAAACTGAAGAGCTTTTTGACATCAAGACACTGGGTTTTCGCGGTGAGGCACTGGCTTCGATTGGCTCGGTTTCTCATCTCAACCTGATCTCGAGACCAGCCGGGGTCGATCTGGCCGCCAAATTGACTGTAGATGGCGGAGAGAATTCGAAAGTTAACCGGGTAGCCGCGCCGCAAGGTACCGAAATTACGGTTGAAGACCTGTTTTTTAACGTTCCGGCCAGACTTAAGTTCTTACGCAAGGATATCACCGAAGCCAAGCACATCACCGGGTTAGTGACTCGTTATGCCATGGCTTATCCACGGATACGCTGGTCCTTGATCCAAAATGGTAATCCCGAATTTCAATCGACTGGCAGCGGTGATCGCTTTGAAATTTTGCAGGCCCTGTTTGGCACCCAGGAATCAAAATCACTCATGCCGCTTAATTTCAACGACAGAGATCTGACCATCGCAGGCTTTATCAGTGACCTGTCTCTGACGCGCTCAAACCGCAAAGACATCACTCTGTTTGTGAATGGACGCTGGGTGCAGGACCCCTTACTGACAGCGGCGGTGATCAGGGCTTATAACACCATGCTTATGGTTGGACGCTATCCTGTGGTAGTTTTGTTTTTGGAGATACCCACGCAGCTGGTGGACGTTAATGTCCACCCAACTAAGGCGGAAGTACGCTTTCGAGAAAAAGACCAGGTTTTTAGTGGTGTTCAACGTGCGATCAGAAGGTGTCTGCTGGCTTACACCCCCATTCCTGATCTGGGAAGTCTTAATCTGTGGGGAAAGCCCGTCAACGCAGATGTTCCAACCAGTTTCGATGAACATTGGCAGGTCCGGCTAACAGGGCCTGTTCCCGGAGAATCTCAAAATAATCAGGACACAGATCAACAACAACCCTTACCAGGAGCGCACCTGCCCTTATTGCGTTTGGTAGGGCAGGTTGCCTCTACCTACCTGGTGGCCGAAGGACCCGATGGGCTATATCTGATCGATCAGCATGCCGCGCACGAACGAGTTTTGTTCGACCAGATGATGGCGCAATATCGCGCGTCGATGATTCCCTCGCAGAGATTGGTGGATGCCACCGCAGTGGAGCTAAGCCCAGAACAGGCCGGCATCCTGGAAGAGAATTTGGAGACCATGGCAGAACTCGGTTTTGAGATTGAGGTGTTTGGCCCCAATACATTCCTGATTCGCTCTATCCCAACTATTGTCGAGCGTGGCGATCCAAAAGACGCGATTCTGGCCGTGGTTGATGCCTTCGAAGAAGATGAAACGCCCCTGGAAAATGAGGTCAGAGCCAGGATCGCCGCCAGAGTATGCAAGCGGATGTCAATAAAGGGGGGCCAGGTCTTATCCGAAGCAGAACAGCGCAACCTGCTCCTCAATTTGGAAGCGAGTCAGTCTCCACGAACCTGCCCGCATGGTCGCCCCACCATGATTCATCTGAGCGCGAACTTGCTTGAAAGGCAGTTCGGCCGCAGGGGCGCACGCTGAAGGCTTGATCAAACTGCTGCTCTTGAGAGAGCTGAAAACAGCGCGTAAGCAATTCAATTGTGCTATAATACTGCCTCACGGGGCGTGGCTCAGCCCGGATAGAGTGCGCGGTTCGGGTCCGCGAGGTCGACGGTTCAAATCCGTCCGCCCCGACAAATTCCTCTTTCGAGAGGAATTTTTTTAATTTGTTACAATCAAAGAAAAAAGAGAAATTATGGCTTCAGATACTCAAGTAATATTTTCAATGGTCCGGGTGGGAAAGCTGCACCCGCCTAATAAAATGGTGCTCAAAGACATATCACTGGGCTTTTATTATGGTGCCAAGATCGGCGTGCTGGGCTTGAACGGCTCTGGCAAGTCGACCCTGCTGCGCATTATGGCAGGTAAAGACCAGGATTACATTGGCGAAATAGCCCGTTCAAAAGGCTATAGCGTCGGGCTGATGGAACAGGAGCCAGTTCTGGATGAAGAGAAAACTGTAATAGAAGTCATCAAACAGGCTGTTCAGCCGATTGTCGACCTGTTGGCAGAATATGACGCTGTCAATGAAGCTTTTGCTGACCCGGACGCTGATTTCGAGAAACTGATTGAGAAACAAGGCAAATTGCAGGAGAAACTGGACCATCACGACGCCTGGAATCTGGACAGCCATCTCAAACTGGCTATGGATGCTCTCCGCTGCCCGCCTGGCGATACCCCTGTCAAGGTGTTGTCTGGCGGAGAACGCCGACGGGTGGCTCTGACAAAGATCTTGCTGGAAGAGCCTGATATCCTTTTACTGGATGAACCGACCAACCACCTGGACGCTGAATCGGTTGCCTGGCTTGAACATCATCTCCAAAATTATGAAGGCACCGTGATCGCGGTCACGCATGATCGTTATTTTCTCGATCATGTGGCTGGCTGGATTCTGGAACTGGATCGCGGCGAAGGTATCCCCTGGAAAGGCAATTATTCCTCGTGGCTGGAACAAAAGCAAGAGCGGCTGCGGGTGGAAGAAAAAACCGAGAGTAAACGCCAGCGTACCTTGCGACACGAATTGGATTGGATCAAGATGTCGCCCAGAGCCCGGCAAGCAAAAGGACAGGCGCGTGTGACAGCGTATGAAAAACTGCTCTCCCAGGAGAAGGAAAAGGCGCGCAAGGATCTCGAGATCTACATCCCCTCGGGACCGCGTTTAGGGGATGTCGTGATTGAGCTGGAGGGTATCAGCAAGGCCTACGGAGAGCGGGTACTGCTTAACCAGCTGGACTTGTCTGTCCCACCTGGATCCATTGTAGGCGTGATTGGGCCCAACGGTGCAGGCAAGTCGACCTTGATCAAGATCATTGCCGGCCTGGTCAGAGCGGACAGTGGCACCGTTACTTTAGGAGAAACGGTCAAGTTGGGTTACGCCGACCAAATGCGGAGTCTTGATCCCGAGGCTACGGTTTTCGAAGAAATTACTGGCGGGGCAGATAATCTTCAACTCGGTGACACCACTGTAAATGGGCGGGCTTATTGCGGCTCATTTAATTTCACCGGCTCTGACCAACAGAAAGCGGTCAAGACGCTTTCAGGCGGGGAGCGTAATCGAGTTTTCCTGGCGAAAACGCTGACGGTGGGCGCTAATGTCCTTTTGCTGGACGAACCCACCAATGACCTGGACGTCAACACCCTGCGGGCACTGGAGCAGGCACTGGAAGAGTTTGCTGGCTGTGCCATCGTGGTCAGCCATGACCGCTGGTTCCTCGACCGTGTTACAACCCATATTTTAGCCCTGGGCGGTGAAGAGGAGCCTAAACTATTTTTGGGAAACTGGTCAGACTACGAGGAATATCAACTTAAACAATATGGCAGGACGATGGGCGTCAACCGCAAAGACACCATGCGGGAGCTGAAGCGCAGCTGATCTCGCTTAGCGACTTTTGGACGATCTCGAGACAATATTTCTGAAAAAGAGGGCAGGGCATAATGTAAAAGAAAAAGGCTGCTTTTGGCAGCCTTTTTGATAATGTCCAGTTAGGTATTAATCCAGAACTTTTACGTCCTGAGCTTGAGGTCCTTTAGGACCATCTACTACACTGAATTCAACGGTTTGATCTTCTTTTAAAGATCGAAAACCATCGCTAATGATTGCGCTGTAATGCACAAAAACATCTTTGTCGTTAGATTTTCTGGCAATAAAGCCGAAGCCTTTTTCACCATTGAACCATTTGACAGTTCCAACTTCTCGTTCAGTCATGCTCGTACTACTTCCTCTCTTGATAAATCAAAATATATTGTCTTTGCTGTTTACACAATCATTGGTTAATTTTTGGGTAACAAGCCTTAACGAATCAACTATACTACCGATTTAATGGGTTGTCAAATTAAATTGCTTAGTTCTTCATTCTTTTCTTGTTCCATATGGTCTGATTTAAAAAAACTGGGGAAGGAAGGATTTGTAAGAATCCAATATTTCTTCTAATAGATGTTCAGCCAGGTCGATGTCGTCCACCACCGGGTCGAGCAGCAAGCTCTGGATCGCCAGTTGGCGGTCACCCTGCACTACCGCGTCAATGTTGAGTTGAGCTGTATTTACCTCACGCTGTAGCAAAGCAAGCACGCCTTTGGGGAGTTCAAACTGGCTAACGGGAGTAAAGCCATCGTTACTGACCAGGGCAGGAATTTCAACCACAGCGCTATCAGCCAGACCGACAATGGTGCCGTTATTGGGCAGATTTACGGCTTCCCACAAGAAATTTGAATCGGTCAACATGGCGGTGATTATTTCAATTGCCCCTTCGGAATGTCTGTGGCTGTAGCGCTCAATGTTTTGCTTCAGACGTATGTCGTCTGAAATTTGTTGCCAAAGTTCTTCGCGATTGGTCTGGAAGTAATCCCAGTCGTAAAGAGAAAGGTCATATTTAAGCCAGGGTTTCGTCCGGAGATTGCACATCCAGGGCAGGTACTCGCACAAGTGTTCGTCACCCGGGATGGGGAAAAGCTGGAAAGTCTCAAACACCTTTCTAGTAAGGGGCTCGAAATTTGCGGGCAATGATTGCCAGCGCTCCTGGAAAAGGGGGTAGAGGTCCTGCCCGGTTTGGCGATCGCTCAATGCGGTCATCCAGGTGAAATGGTTGAGACCCGCTGCCGTAATCTTGAAATGTTTCATGCCTGCCAACCCCATTGCGCGGTGGGCGTGATCATTTTTAGGGTCTGCATGCGAACTGACAAATTCTTCAGCACCTGCTATGTCATAGTCAGCAGCCAAAGCCTTCGCGACCATGGCATAGCCAATGGCAAGCTGGTGGCAAAGCCCAACCGATCTGATCGAAGTGTATTGGTTGATCAGATAACAAATGCGGTGAAGGGGGTTGCTGAAGTTGAGATACCAGGCAGTTGGGCATTGCTCCTCCATGTCGCGCGCGATCTGGAGGATGGTATTGACATTACGGGCCGCGTGAGCAAAGCCCCCGGGACCGCCATTTTCGGCATAGGGCTGTCTGAGCCCATAGCTGCTGCCCAATTCAAAGTCTCTGCGCCAGAGACCTTCACGAGGTTGGACCTCAATGGCGCTGATGACAAAATCTGTACCTTTTAAGGCGTTTCGATGAGAAGAGTGACTGCTGATCAGTTTACCGGATCCCCATTCCGAATTGAGCCAGTTTGCCAGGGAACTGATCAGGTCCAGAGACTCCTGGTTAATGTCCACCAGCGCGATTTCAGCACCCCGTAACACCTCACTTTGCAGCAATGTGATCAGCGTGCTCAAACCAAACGAATGGCTGCCGGCTCCGAGGCAGGTGATTTTTGTCATAGCTGGTACCCCAGTGTGCGGAAGTAATCCACCATCGATGCGGCTGCTTTGCGACCCGCGCCCATAGCCAGGATGACGGTTGCGCCGCCGGTGACAATGTCGCCTCCAGCGTAGACAGCAGGCATGCTCGTGACGGATGTGTTTTCGTCGACAATGATATTGCCCCAATGATTTACTTCGATCTCAGGTGTTGATTTATGAATTAGTGGGTTGGACGCGTTGCCTATGGCGATGACAGCGATTTCCAATGGCTGTAAAAATTCTGAACCCGCGATCGGGATCGGTCTGCGGCGGTTGCTGGAGTCCGGCTCGCCGAGCTCCATTTTTATCAGATGTACGCCGGTCAGATTGCCGTCTGCGTCCCCTACGAATTCAGTTGGATTGCGCAGGTAGGCAAATTGCACTCCTTCTGCAATGGCGTGCTCGATCTCCTCTTTTCGCCCTGGCATTTCTTCCTGCCCACGGCGATAGATGATGTAAGTTTCCTTAGCGCCAAGCCTGATGGCCACCCGGGCTGAATCGAGGGCAGTATTTCCCCCGCCAAAGACGCCGACAATTTTGTTATGAAGGTTGTGTACAGGCGTGTCCACGTTAGGATACTGATAGGCTTTCATCAAATTTACACGCGTCAGGAATTCGTTCGCCGAATAGATGCCAACCAGGTTTTCTCCGGGGACGCCGAGAAAGCGGGGCAAGCCTGCTCCTGAGCCGATAAAAACGCCGTCAAAACCATAGTCGTTCAATAACTCATTGATCGTAAACGTGGCACCGATGAGAGTGTTGGGGACAAATCTTACGCCGAGTTTCTCCAGCTGCTGTACTTCCTGCGAAACAATAGTTTTAGTTAGGCGGAATTCCGGAATGCCGTAGCGTAAGACTCCGCCAAAATCGTGAAACGCTTCGAAGACCACCGTCTCAACACCCGCTTTGGCCAGATCGCCAGCACAGCTCAGGCTGGCTGGTCCAGACCCGATCAGGGCTGCCTTGGGTGCTTTCTTCGAGCGTTCAGGTTTCTGGCTTTGCAGGTTACTTTCAGCCAGTTTATCGGCAGCGAAGCGTTCCAGAGCGCCGATGGCGATTGGCTGCCCCTTCTTCAGCAGGATACAGGCACCTTCACACTGCTCAGTTTGTGGGCAAACCCGCCCGCATACCATCGGCAAGGAGTTATCCTGCTTGATTTTCATACCTGCTTCCAGGTATTTTTTCTCTTTGATCAGGTGGATGAATTGAGGGATTTTGACCGAAACCGGGCAGCCTTCCACGCAGAGCGGGCGGCGGCATTGCAGACAGCGTTCTGCCTCAGCCAGCGCTTGTAGTTCTGTGAAGCCCAAAGCGACTTCTTCAAAACTGTGAATGCGTGTTTGAGGGGCAAGCTCCGGCATGCTTTGACGCTGCTTACCGAGAACGGAGACCGAGTCGAGCGCTTCAATCTCGTCCATGACCGGGATCTGGGCTTCAAGCCGGCAAATGTCATCGTCTTTATAGGCTCGCGAGCGCTGAATAATGCTGGTGTAATCGACCAAGTGCCCGTCAAATTCGGGCCCATCCACACAGGTGAATTTGGTTTGGTCACCAACCTGAACCCGGCAGCCACCGCACATGCCAGTTCCATCAACCATGATGGTATTGAGGCTGACTGTGGTCGGTATTTTGTACTTGCGGGTCAATTCGCTGATGGCCCTCATCATAAAGAGGGGGCCGATCGCCAAAACGTGATCGAAGATTTCTCCCGAATCCAGCAGTTCCTGCAGTTTTTGTGTAACAAAGCCCTTGTAGCCAGAGCTGCCATCGTCGGTCGTGAAGTAGAGCTGGTCGCTTACCGCAGCTATCTCATCCTGCAGGATCAGCAGGTCTTTATTACGCGCGCCGACAATCGAGGCGACCTGATTGCCTACGATTTTCAGCGCTCGAGCGACCGGATAGGCAACCGCCGCTCCAACGCCGCCAGCGACCACACAAACTTTTCCAAAGTTTTGTATGTCAGACGGGTTGCCCAATGGTCCAAGCACATCATGGATGGCCTGACCGACTGGGATCTGGTCAAGATGGGTGGTACTTTTGCCCACGGTCTGAACGATCAGCCTGATAGTGCCCTCGGCAGTATTCTGGTCCACGATTGTCAATGGCACCCGTTCGCCGTCTTCGTCCAGCCGCAGGATAATAAATTGTCCTGGTTTTGCTTTTCTTGCGATGTAAGGGGAATAAACCTGATAAGATTTGACGCGATCTGCCAGGGTTTCTTTGTGAATAATCGTGTTAAGTTCTATGGAGTGCTCCTGCTGGATACTTTTAGGGGAATGTGTTTTTATTCTTCGTCCACATAAAGGCACCAATACAGGTTTTCATCTTTCGTGGGGTTGAGGGAATAGACAAGGCAGTAGCGCCCTGGGGTCAACTCGCTTACAGGTGTGAGGACGCGCGTATTGTTTTCTGCGGCAATTGCCTCAAAAGGCACGCTTTGATCGTCTTGATCGAGCAGTTCCAGGCGCTCGTCCAAATTGATCACCAGGGTATTGATCACAATTTCAGGTTTTTTGCTGGCCGTTTCCGGCAGACTCTTCGCATCCGCTGGCAGAGTTTGATTCATTGGCATTTCGCTATATTGGTCGTTCTCCAGAATGAAAACCCCATTGGCAGGCGGCAGTACAGATAAGACCGGGTTAGGTGGGCTCAGGAAGGGGATATCGATGTTAAGAAGGGTGGACCCGATCAGGATACCAATGATGATGAAGATCATCAGTGTAAAACCATATAGCAGGATATCCAACCAGGGTTTGCGCGCGGCAGCCGGCTTTGGGGTGGTTTGCGCTGGGACTGTCGGAGCAGCTGTGGCAAGCTGGGGTGCCGGTGCTGCTTCCTGAAGAGGATTTTGTGCGGCGATATTCGCTGCAGCCTGCGAAGGCGTTAGTGCGGGCTTGCCGAAGACACCAATCGGGCGTGTGTAGTCAGAGAGTTTTTCGCCTGGCTTGGGGGGGATATACTTCTTCCGTTCGATAAAAGCCAGACCTCGTTGTGCGGGGCGGTTACCAGGATCGATATCGAGAGCTTTCTTCAGAAAAACCGTTTGTTTCTCTTCGTCTTCAATGATCGCGGAAAGCCAGACCCACACATTAGCATTCTCGGGTTCTTCCACGATTGCATCCTTCAGATGTGCCAGAGACTCTTCCATCAGACCTGATTTGGCTGCTTCGATTCCTCTTTCCAATGCTGATGTCATAGTGATGCTCCGAGTGGGTGATTATTGTTGAAATTTTACCATAGACATAATGATAAACTAGAATAAATCTCTAAACGGAGCAAGTATGAAAATCGCCATCATCAGTGATACCCATAATAATCTCAATAATATCCAGTTGGCGCGCCGGGTAATACTAACGCAGGATATCGGGGCTGTTATTCATTGCGGGGATCTTACCGACGCGGATGTGCTTGACTATTTTGGTGATTTTCGCCTGTATTGTGTCTTCGGCAATGGGGATTACGCTCCAGAGGTTGAAGAGAGGATGATGTGGCTCGGTGAGGAAAACAAAGCGGGGGAAAGCCTCGAGTTGGTGCTGGCATCCAGGCGGATTTTTGTGACCCACGGGCATTGGCACTCGCTGTTGAGAGAAGCAATTGAATCTGGCAGCTATGATTATGTCTTCCACGGACACACCCACCGTTTTAAGGATGAAAAGGTTGCCAATACCAGGGTGATTAACCCAGGTTCGTTGGGTGGAAAAAGAGTAGAAAATCGCTCGTTTGTAATTTTAGACCTGGCAGACGGCGCCTTGACGAGATTGGTAGAGCCATTTTGACCTGACCAAAAGCCTTGCGAAAAACGACACAAAGTGTATAATAACTGCCTATCGGGGCGTGGCGCAGTCCGGCTAGCGTGCTTGCATGGGGTGCAAGAGGTCGAAGGTTCAAATCCTTTCGCCCCGACAGTAGAAACCCTGGGAAACTTCCCGGGGTTTTTTGATTCCTCCCAGAGGGCCCTTGGTTTGCTGATGGTCTCCTCTGGCAGGATGTCAGTTCATTCGGTGATTCAGATAATCATAGCTATTTCGGTGGGGGTAAACCCCACCGTACGCATCGGCTTTAGTCAATGCGATAGCCTCGATATCTTTCCCTATAGCGGTGGGAGTAAACCCCCACCGTACGCATGGGCGTTAGTCCATGCGATAGCCTCGATATCTTTCCCTATAGCGGTGGGAGTAAACCCCCACCGTAC